>DASWWB010000226.1:0-4682 GCA_036406115.1 Herpetosiphonaceae bacterium | reverse complement strand
GGGAGCTTGCAGGCTCCCCCGCCGCCGTTTGGGTTCCTCCAATGGGCTCGGATATCGAATGCCAATCCCCGGTCCCCAGTCCCCGATCCCTGCTAATACGAATCGATCAGCGAGCGGACCCGCACCGCCGCCAGCGCCCGGGCCTCGTCCCAGCCGGCGGGCAGCTCGACGCTGACTGTCAGCTCGCGCCCGGCGGGCAGATCGAAATGATTGGCGCTCCAGATCGCGTCGGCGCCGTCCAGCGCCAGCTCGACGAAGCGCGCCAGCGACTGTCCGCGCAGCAGAATCTCCAGCCGCCCGGCCGTGACGGCCGCCTCGGCCTCCAGGAGCGGATCCTCCAGCGCCAGATGCTTGGGCGGCGCCAGATAGGCCGTCGCCAGCTGGATGGGCTCGTCGCCCTGCCGTAGCTCGGCCACGAAGACGCACGAGCGGCGCTGCTCGGGGCTGAGCAGGCCCGCCAGCTCCAGCCCGCCCGCCGCCGCCGTGGCCAGCGCCGCAACCGCCAGCTCCTCGCCGCCGCCGGCGAGCCGCTTGCCGCGCAACGTCTCCAGCGACCAGCGGACCTCGCCGCGCCAGGGCTCGCGCCGCTCGTTGGTGACGAACAGCCGCATTCGCTCCGGCGTGTCCTCGATCGACAGGAGCAGCGGGGCGAAAAAGCGCAGGCTGGCGTAGTGCATGGCCTTCCAGCGGCCGTAGTAGTCGATGCCGGACCACGACGGCCCCGGCCAGCAGTCGTTGAGCTGCCAGTAGAGCGCGCCGGCGCAGGCCGGGTCGCGGCGCCAGTGCTCGACGCCGATCCGCATCGCCTCGGCCTGGAGCAGCTGCGAGACATACACCAGCGACGGGAAATCCTTCGGCAGGCGGAACAGATCGGTCAGGTAGGCGACGATCCTGCCGTTGCCGCCGGCGTTGCGCTGGTGGTGCTCCATCACATACGAGGTCATGTTCCAGTCCGCCGGCTCGGCGAAGGCGGCGATGGTCGGCAGGCAGGGCAGCGACTGGAAGCCGAACTCGCTGGCGAAGCGGGCCGGCGTCGTCCGGTATTCGGCGAAGGGCTTGAGCGCGTGCCAGACCGTCCACTGGTGGATGTCGCCGCGCGCCCCGCCGTTGGGCGCCACGAACGGCTCGTCGGACGAGGGCGAGCTGGGCCAGTAGGCGCGGTCGGCGTCGTCCTCGGCGACCCAGGCCGGCAGCAGCTGGTGGAAAAAGCGATCGTAGGCCGCCTGCATGTCGGCCAGCTCCGGGCGGGCGCCCCAGCCCCAATCGACCCAGCCGGTCTCCATCTCGTTGTTGCCGCACCAGAGCGCCAGGCTGGCGTGGTGGCGCAGCCCGCGCACCGCCTGGCGCACCTCCTCGCGCAGCGTCGCCAGCATCGCCTCGTCGCTGAGCGGATAGACGGCGCAGGCGAACATAAAATCCTGCCAGACCAGCAGCCCCAGCCGGTCGCACAGCTCGTAGAAGCGCGGATCCTCGTAGTAGCCGCCGCCCCAGACGCGGATCATCGTGTGGTGGGCGGCCGCCGCCGAGCCCAGCAGTTGCTCCAGCCGCTCGCCGCCGATCCTGGTCGGGAACGAGTCGGCGGGGATCCAGTTGGCGCCCTTGGCGAAGACCGGCAGCCCGTTGACGACGAACTGGAACGAGCGGCCCCAGTCGTCGTCCTCCTGGCGCAGCTCGACCGTGCGCAGGCCGATCCGCCAGGAGCGCCGGTCCAGCGGCTCGTCGCCGCTCAGCAGCTCCAGCTCCAGATCGTAGAGCGGCTGGCTGCCGTAGCCGTTGGGCCACCAGAGCAGCGGCGCGGCCACATGCAGCGCCAGCGGGGCGTCCGGGGCGCCGGCCGGCGTCTCGGCCCGGGTGATCGAGCCGTCGGGGGCGGTGAGGGTTGCGACGACGCGCAGCGGCGCGTCATCCCAGCGCTCAAGCTCGGCGGCGGCGCTGACCGTCACGGCGCCGTCGTCGTGGCGCTGGGCGACGCGGATCCCATCCAGCCGGGCGGCGCCGCAGTGCTCCAGGCCGATCGAGCGCCAGATGCCGGTCGGCGGCAGGCGCGGCCCCCAATCCCAGCCGAAGTGGCTGGGCGCCTTGCGCAGGTAGGGCGCGCCCGGCAGCGGGTCGTTGACCTCGGGGAACGGGCGCTGGCGCTGACGCTCGGCGGCGTAGCGCGCCGACGAGGCGAAGCTCACCAGCAGCTCGTTGTCGCCTTCGCGGGCCAGGGCGCCGATCTCCCAGCGGTAGGCGTTGAACATATTGTCGGTCGCGCCGAGCAGGGCGCCGTTCAGCCAGACCTCTGCCAGCGTGTCAAGCCCCTCGCAGACCAGGAACAGCCTGCCGGCCGCGAGCTGCGCCGGCTCGATCCGGAACGAGCGCCGGTACTCCCAGTCGCGCTCGGCCACCCATTGCACCCGCAGCTCGGCGTCGCCGGCGAACGGATCCTCGATCAGCCCGAGCGCGAGCAGATCGGTGTGGACGCCGCCGGGCACGCTGCCGGCCAGCCAGCCGTCGCCGCCGCGCTCGCGAAACTGCCAGGCCCCGTCGAGCGATTGATACGATAAGCCCATCGTGCCGCCTTTCGATCAGCGGGCCGGCGGCGCAACCGCTTTCAAGGCGCGCCGCCGGCCGGGGAGAATGCCGCCGTTAGCGCGCGCCGCCGCCCAGGATGCGCTCGATCGCCTCCAGCTCGCCGGGGGCGAACGCGAGGTTGGCCAGCGCGCCCACGGCGTCCTCGATCTGGGCGACGCGCGAGGCGCCGATCAGGGCCGAGGTGACCTGGGGGTGGCGCAGGACCCAGGCCAGGGCCAGCTGGGCCAGGGTCTGGCCGCGCTCGCGGGCCAGCTCGTTGAGGGCCGTGACAATCGCCCGCTTCTCATCGGTGATCTGATCGGCCTTGAGGAAGCCGTGGGGCTTGTCGGCCCGCGAGCCGGCCGGGATGTCGCGCAGGTACTTGTCGGTGAGCAGGCCCTGGGCGAGCGGCGAGAACGGAATGCAGCCGACGCCCTCATCCTCCAGCGCCTCCAGCAGCCCGTTTTCAATCCAGCGGTTGAACATATTGTAGCTGGGCTGGTGGATGAGGCAGGGCGTGCCGAGCTGGCGCAGCAGCTGGGCGGCGGCGCGGGTCTGCTCCGCCGAATAGGATGAGATGCCGACATAGAGCGCCTTGCCGGAGCGGACGATCGCGTCGAGCGCGCCCATCGTCTCCTCGAGCGGCGTCTCGGGATCGGGGCGGTGGTGATAGAAAATATCGACGTACTCCAGGCCCATGCGGCGCAGGCTCTGGTCGAGGCTGGCGACCAGGTATTTGCGCGAGCCCCAGTTGCCGTAGGGGCCGTCCCACATCGGGTGGCCGGCCTTGGTCGAGATGATCAGCTCGTCGCGGTGGGCGGCGAGGTCGCTGGCCATCACCTGGCCGAAGGTCGTCTCGGCCGAGCCGGGCGGCGGGCCGTAGTTGTTGGCCAGATCGAAGTGGGTGATGCCCAGGTCGAAGGCCCGCAGCAGCATGGCCCGGCCGTTCTCCAGCGTGTCGACGCCGCCGAAATTGTGCCAGAGGCCGAGCGAGATCGCCGGCAGCTTGAGGCCGCTGCGGCCGCAGCGGGCGTAGGTCATCGCGTCGTAGCGGGCGGGGTCGGGGCGGTAGGCGGTCATGGAACCCTCCAACAAACAAAAGCCGTGGGGCCCGATTGTACCGCCAATCGCCGCTGGGCGGCGCGGCCGGGGCCCAGAGGGCACCCCGACCGGCGGGCTGATGGAATTCAGGGTTTTCCCGGCAGCTTCTCAGGATTCCCCTGATGGAGGCGGCGGCGGGGAGCCGCTATAGTGTGAGACTGACGCCATCGTATCGCACCGAGGACTGCGCCATGGACGACATCGATCCCCAAGCCCGACGGATTTTGGCCGAGCGCGCGCGGCTGCTGGCCCGGGAAGCGGCCGGCGACGGCCAGGCGCGCGGCGAGCCGATGGTCGTGTTCGCCCTGGGCGAGGGCAGCTACTCGCTGCCGGCCCGCTCGGTCCGCGAAGTAGTGCCGCTGCACTCGCTGACGCCGCTGCCGGGCGTGCCGGCCTGGATCGCCGGCCTGATCAATGTGCGCGGCCAGATCCTGACCGCGATCGACATCCGCCCGCTGCTTGAGCTGCCGGTCGGCCGGGCGCCGGCCCAGCCGCTGGTGATCGTGGCCCAGGATGGCGGCGCGGAGCTGGCGCTGCTCGCCGATTCGGTCACCGTGACCGAGCGCGAAGGCGCCGCGCTGATGCCCTCGCTGGCGGCCGAGCGGCCGGCGGCCTGGGTGCGCGGGCTGGACGAGGCGATCAGCATGGCGCTCGACCCCGGGCTGCTGTTCGCCGATCCGCGGCTGGTGGTTGACGATGCCGACGACTGAGGATTGCCGCTATGCTGAGTGACGCTGACATCATGGCCCAGGTCCTGGCCGCGTTCCAGGAAGAACAGGCGGAGCATCGCCAGGCGATCGCCGGCCTGCTGCTGGAGCTGGAGCGCGCCCCGGCGGATGTCGGCAAACCGGCGATCGACCAGCTGTTCCGCGAGGCGCACAGCCTGAAGGGCGGCGCCCGGGCCGCCGGCCAAGCGGCGGTCGAGCAGATCGCCCACCAGATGGAAGATGTCTTCAGCGCCGTGCGCCAGGGCCGCCTCGCTTTGACCCCGGAGATGTGCGATCCGCTCTACGCCGCGCTGGAGG
>DASWWB010000225.1:0-1666 GCA_036406115.1 Herpetosiphonaceae bacterium | reverse complement strand
GAGGGCGTCCATGTTGGCGGCGATGTCATCGGCCTCCATGTCCCAGCTGCCGCGCTGGTGGCGGCGGATCAGGTCGCCAAGCTGGGCGGCCGTCAGGCCGCTCTCACAGATGCCGACCGTCATCACGATTTGCCCCAGCGGAAACAGGGGACCGGCGGCGGGCGGCGTGGTCGTCGGGGTCGTGATCTCGCTCATGGGAGTGCCTTTCTTCGTTCTGGCGCCGCTGTTGGTGGCGGCGCTAGCGGGTGATCAGGGTGATGGTGATCGTCGAGCCGGCAGCCGCGCTGCCCCGGCGGCGGGTGGCGGGTACCCAGGCGCCGTCGCGGATCAGCATGCGCGCGTTGGGCGCGCGGCCGGGCGTCTACATCTCGATGGTGACGGCCTCGCCGGCGGGTGTGAGGCGCAGCTGGGTCGTATGGTGCAGATGAGCAAAGAGGCTGCGGAGCGCAACGGCGCCAATCTGGCAGCTGGTGGCGTCGGCCGCCTCGCCCAGCTGAAACGCCACGATCCGCGATTGCGGCACCGCCAGGGCGCTGCGCACCAGGCTCGCCGGGATCCAGGTCGCGGCGGGCCAACGCCGGCCCGGGCTGCTCGTCCGCTCGGGGCGGGTCGGCATTGTGGCCGGTGCGTGGCTGAACAGATCCAATTGCATCGCGCTCGTCGTCATGCTTGCTCCCTTCGCTGGCGGTGCAGCCGGGATGCTGCGCCGTGCGTCCCTCGGCGGCCTAGGCGGCTCGACGGGCGGCCTGGCTGCCGGCGTCGTCCCTGCCATAGGCCCACGATTCGAGCGAAAAGACGATCAGGCCGAGCAGGTTGATGGCCTCGTCGATGTCCTCCTGCGTCTCGGGGGTGGTCGCGGTGAACGCTTCCCCCTTGAGCCAATCGATGATGCGGGTATAGCGGCTGATGTGGGCGCGGATCTGATCGAGCGAGAGCATGTCCAGCTCGAAGGCCCGGAAGGGCTCGAACAGGGGGCGAGCCGGGCCAACGCTGGTCGGGGCGGGCGTTGCGGGAGCGGTCATGGTAGGGCCTTTCTGTCGGTGACGGGCGGGTGTTGGTGGCCGTCCGTCTCATCTAACTGAGATCATTTTATCAATATTTTTTAGGTAATTCAATACCACCATATCCCTCTAGAATGACCTAAAACCACCAATTCCGACAATCTCAGGCGCAGCCGGTCTCGTGCTTTTTGACTGATTGCGGGGTGCGCTGGAGCATGGTTAACACGCGCTACGCGGGCCGCTGCGGGACCTACTCGGTGGCAATGACTGGCCGGGGATGGGCTGATCCTGGGGCTCGTGCGGGCTCCTGAGGGCTCCGGGCGCGGCGGCCGGCGCTGGCCAGCCGGTGGCCGGCGGGTGGCCGCGGGCCTCCTGCGGCTGCCTGCGTTCGCTGGGGGCTTCCCGCTGGCGGCCGGGGTGGTGCCGGGGTGGTCGGCTAAAGCACAAACCGCCCCGAGTGGGGCGGCGGTGCAGAGAGTTGAGTAGGATTGGCGCGGCTCGTCCGCGTTGGGGCCATTGTAGCAGCTTTGGGGCCGCTGGCGTGCTTGTGGTGGCTCCTGGCACGTTGTGCGGGCTGCTGCGGGCTCCTGGCGCCGCTTTGGCTGGGCTGCCACTTGATCCCGAGCCAGACCTGCCCTCAAGAAAAGCTTCCACTACAACGGGCT
>DASWWB010000224.1:0-4263 GCA_036406115.1 Herpetosiphonaceae bacterium | reverse complement strand
ACTGACGACTGACGACTACGCACTGACTTCGAGGGCCGAGACCAGCTCCTCGCCCAGCTCGCGGACGATGTCGGTCTGGGAGAGGACGCCGATCGGCCAGACGCGGCCGTCGTTGCGCTCCTCGACGACAACGAGGCGGTGGATTTTGTGCTGGGTGAGCATGCGGGCGGCGCGGCTGACATCGATGTGGGGCATGCAGGTGACGACGCTGGGGGTCATGACTTCGCCGACCGGGCGTTCCATCGAGCCCTGGTAGTCGCTGCCGGCGCGCCAGGCGCGCAGAGCGTCGGTCTGGGAGAAGATGCCGGCCAGGTAGCCGGGGCCGTCGACGACGACCAGGGCGTGGATGCGCTCGTTTTGCAGGAGATCGATGGCTTCTTGGAGGGGGGTGGCCGCGTTGCATGAGATAACGGTGTGGTTCATGATGTCGCCGACGACGCGCTGGGCAGTCATGGTGTGCTCCTTTGCTATGGCTGGGCTTGAGGCCGTTGGTTCGTGGTTGATTGTCCTGCTTGTGACGGACAGAACATAACGCACAGCGTAACGGCTGGGCCCAAAACCAGCTATCAGCGATCGGCTAGTCGTCGCGGCGGAGATCGGGTGGGGCGGACCTACCCGATCGGGTAGGTCAGAAGCGCAGCGTAGCGCCGCAGTGGCTGCATGTCTGCTGGCCGTAGGGCACGTCGCTGGTGCAGCCCGGGCAGCGGCGCGGGCGCTGGGTGGCGACGGTTTGTTTGGCGCGCCGCTCAAGCTCCTCGCCGATCAGGGCGATTTGGCGTTGGGCGTCGGCGGTCTCGGTGACGATGCCCAGCGGCAGGCGCAGAGGGTCGAGATCGGCGGCTTGCAGCTCAAGCAGCTGCAAGCGCTGGCGCTGGGTGTCAAGCAAGGCGTTCAGCTGGTCGTCGGCGAGATATTGGTACGAGGGCACGGCGTCATCCTCCTGGCTGCGGCGAGTATGCTCCATGATACGCCAGAATCGATTCATTGCCCGGCGAGCCGCCGCACGGTTTCCAGCGTGTCGATCTCGGCCGGGCTTTTGTCGTCGCGGATGCGCACGATCCGCGGGAAGCGCAGCGCGAAGCCGCTTTTGTGCCGCAGGCTGGCCTGCACAGCGTCGAACGCCACCTCCAGGACGATCTGCGGCTCGACCAGCCGCGTCCTGCCGTAGCGCTGGAGGGTGTGGGCGGTGAACCAAACGGTCAGCTCGGCGATTTCGGCGTCGGTCAGGCCGCTGTAGGCCTTGCCGATGTTGAGCAGCGTCCCGTCCTCCTCGGAGCGGCGCACGGCGAAGGTGTAGTCCGACAGCACCGAGCGCCGCTTGCCGTGGCCGACCTCGGCCGCCGTCACCACCACGTCGAGGGTCGCCAGGGCGCGCTTGACCTTGAGCCATTCCCGGCCGCGCCGCCCCGGCACGTAGGCCGAGGCCGGGTCCTTGACCATCAGCCCCTCGTTGCCCCGGGCGCGGGCGGCGGCGAACAGCCCGTCAATCTCCGCCGGCTCATCCGACCGAACCAGGAGCGACGGCGCGGCAGGCGGCCGCCAGTCCAATCGCTCCAGCCGCGCCCGGCGCTCGGCCAGCGGCAGCTCCAGCAGCGTCTCGCCGTCGAGATAGAGCAGATCGTAGGCGACGAAGATCGCCGGCGTCTCTGCCAGCGTCGCCTCGTCGACGGTTTTGCGGCCCAGGCGCTTTTGCAGCGCGGCGAAGGGCAGGATGCTTCCATCGCGCGCCGCCAGCAGCTCGCCGTCGAGGATCCATGCGCCGGGCATGGCTTCGAGCCCGGCCAGCACCTCGGGGAAGCGGTGGCTGATCTCGTCGAGCGTCCGCGAGTAGAGGGCGACGCGGCCGTTGCGGCGATGAGCCTGGGCGCGGATCCCGTCGTATTTGTCCTCGACGAAGAACGGGCCGGCGATCGAGCGGCGGATCTCGGCCGGCTCCTCGATCGGCGAGGCGAGCATCGATTTGAGCGGATGGAACAGGCGCATCTCGGCGCCGCCCAGATCACCGGCGCGGGCCAGCAGCGCGGTCTCGCCGATGTCGCCGAGCAGCATGTTGGCCCGCCGCACCAGCGCCGGCGGCTGATCGAAGGCCCGGGCCAGCGCGTCCTCGACCTGGGCCTCGCGGACGCCGATCCGCAGCTCGCCGCCGATCAGCTTGATGATGTATTTGGCCTCGGCCGGCGCGGCGGCGCGCAGGGTGTCGATGAGCAGCGCGGTCTTGGCCTTGGAGCCGCGCGCTTCCGCCAGGGCCTCGAAGGCGGCCTGGACATCGGCCAGGGCCAGGGTCGGGGCCGGGGACCCTTTGGGTGCCGGCAGTGCTTCGAGCGCCGCCACCGCCGCGTCGCCGGCGTCGCCGTGGGCCACCGCCAGCCGGTTCCACTCCTCCTGGGCGACGCCGCTGAGCGCGACCACCGCATCGCGGACGATCGCGCTGCCGACCTTGAGCACCCGCTCGTCGCTGAGGGCGAAGGGCGCGCCGGCCAGGTAGCGGGCCGCCAGCAGCAGATCCCGGTCGCGCAGCGGGGCGAGATAGGCGCCGATCAGCGCCGATTTGTCCAGTTTGCCGGCGGTGGCGGCCAGCTGATCCGCCACCAGGGCGAAATCGTGAAAGAGCATCGTGCCTCCTCATGCTTGTCCCGGCCGCTGTTTCAAGCGGCGTGCCACAGCCTGCGATGGGACAAACGGGCTACTTCGCGCCATGCTGAAAGCGTGTATAATGGCGAGGCTGCTTTAATATTTATTAATAGGTCTGGCGGCCGCGTTCTTCATGAGAAGGAGGAATCTGCATGCGCGTTCTGACCTCGGCTCTGCGCCGCTGCCTGTCGCTGGCGGTGATCGGCGCGCTGGCGGCATGCGGCGGCGCCGACAGCTCGACGGGCACCGCCCCCGCGCCGGCCAAAACCGCCGTCGGCGTCCAGCTTTCCTGGTTCCACAGCATTGAGTTCGCCGGAATCTACGAGGGCATCCGCCAGGGCTCCTACGCCGAGGCCGGCCTCGACGTGCGGGTGGACGACGGCGGGATCGGCGCGGACGGCACCTACATCGATCCGGTGGCGCGGGTGGTCGGGGGCCAGGCCGAGTTCGGCGTCGCCGGCGCCGACGTGGTGCTGCGGGCCCGGGCCGGCGGCGCGCCGATCGTGGCGATCGCGGCGATCTACCAGCGCAGCCCGGTCGGGATCATGTCCACCGCCGGGGCCAAGATCGCCAAGCCCGAAGATTTGGTCGGGCGCAAGGTCGGGATCGCGCCCCAGGGCACCACGGTCTACATCAGCTACCGGGCGCTGCTGCAATCCAAGGGCATTGACCCGGCCTCGATCAGCGAAGTGCCCGTCGACCCGGCCGCCTCGGTGGAGGCGCTGTTCAAGGGCGAGATCGACGCGCTGCACACCTTCGTCACCCACGAGGCGGTCCAGGGCCGCGCCCGGGCCAGCGATGTCAATGTGATGGTCTTGAGCGACTACGGCATCGATATCTACAGCAATGTCCTGTTCACCACCGAGAAGCTGATCGCCGAGAAGCCGGCGCTGGTCGAAGGTTTCGTGCGGGGCACGGTCAAGGGCTTGCAGTGGGCGGCCGACCACCCGGACGAGGCGGCGGCCAACGTCAATGCCGTCTACGGCGCGAAAATCCCCCCGCCGCTCCAGCAGATCCAGCAGGCGGGCATGCAGGCGGCGGTGCCGCTGATCCGCCCCGCCGGCAGCCAGCCCGGCATGATGAGCGCCCAGAACTGGGAGTCGGCGCACAAGGTGCTGCTCGACCAACAGCTCATCATGCAGCCGCTGGATGTCAAGGCCGCCTATAATCTGTCCTTCCTTGAGAAAGCCTATCAGCAATAAGCCGAGGCGCTATGCAGCAGATCGAGCCCACGGCTGCCGGATCCGGCGGCGAGCTTCCATTCTGGCGCCAGTTCCGCTGGAATTTGATCGCGGTGTTCATCGGCCTGGCCCTGGTGCCGTTCCTGGCGATCGAGGCGCTGACGCTGGCCCAAACCGCCAGCGAAGCCCAGCGCCAGGTCTTCAACCAGCTTGAGTCGGTCAGCCAGCTGAAGCAAAACCAGATCCGGCGCTGGCTGAACGACAGCCGCGGCGCGCTTAACCTGCTGGCCAGCGGTCCGACCGGGGCGGCGCTGACGGCGCTGGCGGCCGATCCCGCCGACGAGGCGCTGCGCCAGCAGGCCAACGCCGCCCTGCGCGGCCTGGTCGATCTGCCGCGCGGCGCCGACGAGGGCAACCTGCGCTTCCAGCAGCTGGTGTTCTACCTGCCGAG
>DASWWB010000223.1:0-5321 GCA_036406115.1 Herpetosiphonaceae bacterium | reverse complement strand
GTCCTCCTCGAAACCGCCCCCGCTCCCGCCGGCGCCGACCGCCTGGCGATCTCGCTCCACGCGCTGGCCGACGACTGGCTGTTCATCGACGATCTCCACCTCAACCAAGCCCTGGTGATCGACAGCCTGCGCCTCAGCGCCGACGGCGCCTATCTGGAGCCCTGGCCCGCCGGCGCCGCCGCCGCCGTCAGCTTCAGCGTGGATTGGGAGACGGCGATGGGCGGCTACGTCCACAGCTTCAGCGCCACCACGCCGGCCGACGCCGAGCGCCAGGGGCTGGAATCGCGCCAGGGCACCGCCAATCTGCTGGCGCTGCTGCGGGCGGCGGGCAAGCGCGGCACCTGGTTCGGCAACGGCTACAATTTCCTGCTCGGCAACCGTGAGGGGCGGACCTGGATGGGCGACCCGGTGTTCGGCTGGGCGACGACCAGCCGGCCCTGGCGCACCGACCGCTGGGCGGCCACGCCCTGGTTCGCCGATGACCCGCGCGGCACCGCCGCCAGCCATCCCGGCTGGTATTTCGGCGATCTGATCGCGCCGCTGGCCGAGGGCGGCCAGCCGATCGAGAGCCACACCTTCAGCCATCTCAACGTCGGCTTCGCCAGCCCGGCCGAGCTGCGCGCCGACCTGGACGCCTGGCGACAGGTGGCGGCCGAGCGCGGCGTGGCGCCGGCGACCGCCCTAGCCTTCCCCTGGGGCGGCTCGGCAGGCATGAGCGAGGCGCACTGGCAGGCCCTGGCCGACGCCGGCATCGACGCCGTCACCCGGACCCAGATCGACAGCCCCCAGCGCCAATACCTGCTGGTCGACCGCGCCCGGCGCCAGCCCCGGCTGCTGCCCGGCCGCGACGTGCTGGCCTTCCCCGACCAGCCGCTCAATCCCGAACAGCGGACGGCGGCGCTCCAAACCCTGGCCGCGCTCGGCGCCGCCGGCGGCGTCCTGGATTTCTGGGCCCACACCAATGAGATCACCAGCCCCGAGCAGCAGGCGGCCTGGCGCGACGCGATCAACGCCGCCAGCGCCGATCCGCGGCTCTGGGTCGCCAGCCTGCCCGAGATCGCCGCCCGCTGGCGCGGCGTCCGCCAGGTGCGGATCGACCAGCGCGCCGGCTCCGGCGGGTCGCTGCGCCTCCTCGTCGCCAATCCCGGCCCGGCGGCGCTGCCCAGCCTCGCCCTGCGCCTGCCCGAGGGCGTGGAGCGCGCCGAGTCCGCCAGCCCGCTGATCAACCAAAACAACGAGCGCCTCGTCCTCGATCTGGACCCGGGCGCCACCGTGGAGATTGTCCTATGGCTCAAACCTTGAACCGCCCGCGCGCCCTCGCCAAGGAGCGGCGGGCGATGGGCCGCTATCACTGGGCCTTGCTGGCCCTCTCGATCCTCGTCACCGTCGTGGTGGCGGCGCCGACGCTCTGGCTCCAGCCCGTGCTCTACGAGACCAGCGCCACGGTGACGATCGATCCCGCGCGCTACCCGCTCTACTTCGGCGACCCGGACACCCAGAAGCTGTTCAGCGACCAGGCCATCGCCTCGGTCAAACAAAAAATCCCCGGCTTCGGCTCGAACCTGTTCAACATCGAGATCCTGCCCCAAACCGACGGCACGGCGCGGGTCCGCGGCTTCGGGCCGACGCCGGAGGCCGCCCAGGAGGCCGTCAGCCAGGGGGCCTTCCGCCTGACCCAGAACGTGCGGGCCGCCGCCGGCCGCGACATCCTGCGCCGGCTGATGAACACCGAGCTGTACGGGATGATCCAGACCGAGCAGCCGCCGGACGAGCTGGCGCGGCGCGTCCGCACCCTGATCGCCGTCGAGGCCTTCGACTTCACGCTCCACGCCGCCGCCGAGCCGCCGCGCCTGACCGCCGAAGACTTCAGCGACATCACCAGGGCGCTCCAGGTCCGCTCGGAGCAGCTGTCGGCGGCGCTCAACCAGCCCGGGCTGACCGACAGCCGCAAGCGCGAGCTGTTCGCCGCCCGCAACGCCGTGGACTCGATGCTCCAGGAGTTCCTCTACCCGACCTACATCTCCAAGGGCACCGAGCCGTCGGCGGCCTACATCAGCGCCCCGGCGGCGCTGCCGGTCGCGCCCCGCCCGCAGAACACCGCGATCAAACTCGCGCTGGTGCTGGCGGCGGGGCTGGTCGGCGGCCTGCTGCTGGTGTTCGTCGACCGGGCGATCGGCATCGTCGACAAAGCCGCCGAGCTGTGGAGCTACCGCGAGCTGCTGCGCAACCTGGTGGTGCGCGACCTCAAATCGCGCTACAAAAGCTCGGTGCTGGGCTACGTCTGGTCGCTGCTCAACCCGCTGCTGATGATCGTGATGTTCTACATCGTGTTCCGGGTGCTGCTGGGCTCGGCGATCCCCAATTTCCATATCTTCCTGATGGTGGCGCTGCTGCCGTGGAACTACTTCGCGGGCGCGATCTCCGAGGGCATGGGCAGCATCATCGGCAACGGCAACTTGGTGAAGAAAGTCTATTTCCCGCGCGAAGTCCTGCCGATCGCCACGCTCTTGGCCAACCTGGTCAACTTCCTGCTGTCGCTGCCGGTGCTGTTCGCGGTCATGCTGCTGACGGGCGGCGAGCTGGCGGGGCCGGCGCTGCTGCTGCCGGTGATCATCGTGATCGAGTCGATCTTCCTGCTGGGGATGGTGCTGTTTCTCTCGTCGATCTCGGTGTTCTACCGCGACACCGCCCACATCATGGGCGTGGTGCTGCAGCTGTGGTTCTTCGTGACGCCGATCTTCTATCCGCTGGAGCAGATCGCCCGTCCCGAGATCAGCAGGCTGGTGCGCTGGCTGAACCCGATGGCGTCGATCATCGATTTTTACCGTGATATACTGTACGGTGGCCTGTCGCCCCATCTGCCGACGCCGGGCTTGCCGGCGCTGGATGGCGTGGCGCGCACGGCGCTGACCTCGCTGGCGGTGCTGGGCTTCGGCGCGTATGTCTTCCACCGGCTGAGCGGGCGCTTCGGCGAGGAGCTGTAGCTCGGCTATGGAGATTGACGGGCTGATTCCGTATAATGCGGCGCAACGCCGCAATTTCTCGCAGAAGGGGGACGCTATGAAGTTCAACGTCGCACCACCGTCCATCCGCCGGCCCGGCATGATCCTGCTGCTCGCGCTCGTCGCGCTGCTGGCGGCGTCGGCGCCGCGCGCGTCGGCCAGCCCGACGGCCCAAACGCTGTACGTCGCGCCGGGCGGCGCCAACAACACCGCCTGCGGGCCGATCTCCGCGCCGTGCCAGCACATCCAGTTCGCCGTCAACAAAGCCGCGACCGGCGACACCATCCTCGTCGCCGCCGGCACCTATGTCTATCGCTCGAACTACGACACCTGCACCTTCCTCGACACCCGCGCCGTGGTCTGCTTCGTCAACAAAAACCTGACCATCCGCGGCGGCTACTCGCCCGCCGACTGGGCGCACCAGGACCCGGACAGCAACCCGACGATCATCGACGGCCAGGGCGCCCGGCGCGGCGTGGCCGCCGTCTCCTCGAACGGCGTGGCCTATCTGACCATGAGCGGCTTCACCATCCAGAACGGCCTGGCGCAGGGCACCGACGCCCGCGGCAACAACGATTTCTTCCGCCAGGGCACCGGCGCCGGCATCTGGGGCCAGGGCGCGGCCATGAACCTGAGCGATATGACGATCCAGAACAGCATCGCGATCGGCGTCAGCAGCGCGCTGCCGGCGGGCGGCGCGGGCGCGGGCGGCGGCGTGGCGATCACCTCGCCGCCGGCGGGCAACTCCTCGCAGCTGACCCGGGTCCGCTTCATCAACAACCAGGCCCGGGGCAACCAGGGCGCGACTCGCGGCGGCGTAGCCCTGGGCGGCGGCGTGTTCACCTTCGGCGCAGTGCTGACCATGGACGCCGTGACCTTCACCAACAACCGGGCGATCGGCGGCAGCTCCAACGGCAACGGCACCGTCGGCTTGCAGGCTGACGGGCTGGGCGGCGCGGCGGCGTTCGAAACCGGCACCCAGGCGACGATCTTCCGCATGTCTGCGGAGGGCAACCACGCGATCGGCGGCAACGCCGGCGGGGCGAACGGCAGCAACGCCGGCAACGGCTTCGGCGGGGCGCTGTTCCTGGAGCTGGCCGCGATGTCGGTGCTTGACTCGCATATCGCCCAGAACGAGTCGACCGGCGGCAACGCCTTCAACGGCGGCGGCGGCTTCGGCGGCGGCATCCACGTCCAGAACGGCGACGTGCTGATCGAGCGCTCCCAGATCATCGCCAACCGCACCGTCTCCGGCAGCTCCGGCGCCGGCGGCAGGGCCCGGTCCACGGCAGGCGGCGGCGTCTACCTCAACATGGAAGCCGGCGCCAGCCCGGCGCGCACCGGCACTGTCAACAACACGATCATCGCCGACAACCGGATCGACATCGGCCAGGGCACCGTGGCCTTCGGCTTCGGCGGCGGCATGATCGTCCAGGGCATGCAGGCGACGCTCAATCACGTCACTTTCGCCCGCAACACGATCGGGGCTGGCCTCAACTCCGGCGCCGGGCTGGTGGTGACGGCGACCGGCGGCGGCGCAGGCACGCCCGGCCTGGTGACGGTCAACCACACGATCTTCGCCGAGCACACCAACGCCGCGAACGCCCCGGCGCTCCAGGTCAGCGCCAACAGCGGCGTCACCCTGAACCGCGGGATGTTCGCCGGCAACAGCAAAAACACCAACGGCGACAACCTGCCCGAGCAGGTCGGCACGATCAACGGCTTCGGGACGATGGTCACCGCTGCGGCGGGCGGCTTCGTCGCGCCGGGCGCGCCCAGCTACAACTACCGGCTGCAAAGCGGCTCGGCGGCGATCGACCAAGCCACCGGCAGCACCATCGCCGTCGATGTCGACGGCCAGCCGCGGCCGGGCGGCGCCGGGCGCGATATCGGCGCCGACGAATACCACCTGCTGGACAACAAGCTCTACATCCCCTTGGCCGGGCGCTAGCGGCGGGGCGGGCGAGAGAGGAGAACCATGCAGCCAGCTGATGTCTCACCAGGGCCGACGGCCGCCGGCGCGCTCCCCGGCCGCCGGCCCGCCGGCCCGCTCGCCCGCCAGGCCCGCATCGGCGCGCCGCTGTTCTGGATCCTCGCGGCGCTGGTCGTGGCGCTGGGCGCCGCCCTGGCCGTCGGCCAGGCCCGCCAGGCGCCGCCCGCTTGGCGAATCAGCAGCGAGGGAACCTTCAAGGGCAGCGGCTTCTACCTGGGGGAGCGCGACGCCGCCGGCCAGTCCTTCCGCTGGCTGAGCGGATCCGCCGCGCTCCATCTGCCGCTCAGGCAGACCAGGGGCCTGCTGACGCTGCGGCTCCAGCGCGG
>DASWWB010000222.1:0-2168 GCA_036406115.1 Herpetosiphonaceae bacterium | reverse complement strand
GGCGCGGCGCGCTGGCGGCGGGGCTGGCGGGCGGCTGATCGGCGCCGCAAGCAGACAGCAGCAGGGCGCCGGCCAGGGCAGCGGCGGCGAAACGGATGCGCGCGGGCATGGAAACCTCCTCGGAACAAAGCCAGTGCATGGCGCCAAGTATAGGAAGCGGCCGCCGCCGCCGGCGATGACAGACGAATCACCGACTGCTCACCGCTGGCTGACAAGCGAGCGCCGGGCCCGTCCGCGCGGCGCCAATCGCCCAGGCTGATCGGCCGCCGGGGCCGGAAAATCGCTGGCAATATCCCTACGAACAGTCCATCTTTGGGCTGATGCGGCCGGCGAATCGCTCTGCTAGGCTTCGCCATCCAAACCGAGGACCCCAATGAGGCCGCTGAGACCGTTTCAGCGGCTGCTTTGCGTGCGAAGGAGGCAGGTGATGCGGATCGGGCTGGATTTCGGAACCACCAACACCACGGCGGCCTACTACGACGGCGACCGCGTGCAGCTGATGCCGCTTGATCCGGCGGCCGCCGACCACCACGTGTTGCGCACCGCGCTCTTTGTCACTCCCGAGCAGCGCCTGGCGATCGGCAGGGCGGCGATCAACGCCTTCACCGAGGGCAACGTCGGCCGCGAGATCGTCTACGAGCGCCGCCACATCGGCGTGGTCGAGCAGACCTACGCCGAGATCGGCACCGTCCAGCAGGAGTTGGTGGCGGTGGTCGACGCCAATGCCCCGGGCCGGCTGTTCCAATCGCTCAAAACCATGCTCCGCGACCCCTCCTACTCCCACACCGATGTCTTCGGCAAGCGCTACACCCTCGAAGAGCTGATCGCCGCCATTCTGCGCGAAATCCGCCGCCGGATCGAAGCCCACGCCGGCCGGAAAATCACCGCCGTGACGCTGGGCCGCCCGGTGCGCTACGCCGCCACCCCCGCCGGCGACGAGCTGGCCGCCAAGCGCATGCTCGAGGCCTGCGCCATCGCCGGCTTCCCCGAGGTCGAGTTCATGCCCGAGCCGACCGCCGCCGCCTACGCCTACGCCGCCACCCAGGAGGAGCAGCGCAACATCCTGGTCTTCGATTTCGGCGGCGGTACGCTTGACATCACCGTGATGCGGATCGATGGCGCCGGCCGGCGCGAGGTGCTGGCCACCGACGGCGTGCCGGTCGGCGGCGACGTGCTCGACAGCAAGATCGTCACCGGGGCGCTGACGCCCTATTTCGGCGCCGGCGCCCGGCTCGGCCCGCGCAAGCTGCCGCTGCCCGCCCTGCTGCTGGAGCGGCTCAACGACTGGCAGAGCATCCTCGACCTGCACACGCCGCGCACGCTGGACGTGATCGAGGAGGCGGTGCGGACCGGCGACAAGCCCACCGAGCTGAAGGCGCTGCGGGCGCTGGTCCGCGAAAACTACGGACTGATGCTCTACGAGGCCGCCGAGCGGGCCAAGCGCGCGCTCTCCAGCGCGCCCGAGGCGCTGATCGAAATGCACGAGAGCGCCATCAACTTCGCCCATCTCCTGCCGCGCCACGAGTTCGAGCGGCTGATCGGCCCCGAGGCCCGGGCGATCGGCGCTTGCATCGACCGGGCGCTCCAGACCGCCGGGCTGGAGCCGGAGCAGATCGATGTGGTGCTGCGGACTGGCGGCTCCTCGCGTATTCCGCGCTTCGTCAGGCTGCTGGCCGAGCGCTTCGGCGCCGACAAGCTGCGCGAGCAGGATCCGTTCACCAGCGTTGGCGCGGGTCTTGCGATCGCCGCCGGTAACCCTGTGGGCGACGCCCCGGCGCGTTGACACCGCCGCCGGCCCGCGTGTACAATCCGGCCGTAGCCCGGGAGGATCACCCATGCTGACCAAACTCACCGAGCGGCTCGGCCCGCTCAAACTGCTCAAGGAAACCGCCGAGATGTATCGGCAGCAGTTCGAGGATCTGCGGCCCTGGTGGCCGCTGCTGATCCCGTTCTTGCTCTGGAGCGCCCGCAAGGCCTATCAGAAAGAATACATCGAGACGCTAGCCACCCCCGGCAAACCAGTCGTGGAGCGCGGCTAAACAAGGCACCGGGCGATCCAGATCGGGTCGCCCGGCGCTTTGCTTCTCGTTCCTGCGCGGCGGATCTCAGTTCCTGGGCGGATGGTCTGATTCCTGCACAGGCACTGGCCGGAGCCCTGCGGCGCGGTA
>DASWWB010000221.1:0-3278 GCA_036406115.1 Herpetosiphonaceae bacterium | reverse complement strand
AGCCCCACGCCGCCCCAACGCGGGCGTCGGCTCCAACCCGGCGCCAAAAGAAAAACCACCACCCAACCCGCATCCACAAACTAAATATCAGGGGATGCAAGGGGAATGTCCCCTTGCGCACCCTCCCGCGAGGCAGGGCGGGGGGAGGGCGAACCCCCACCCTGGCAAGGGGAAGCCCCAAAAAGCCCCAAGCGAGGCGCCGCCGCAATGCGCCCGGCCGGAGCTGCGCCGCCGCAGCGCCATCGCGGTTTGAAACCGCTACCAACTTTCCCCAGATGTGCTATAACAGCCCGTGACGCCAGCACCTGCCCGCCGGCGCCGCCCATTGTGAAGGAGGACCACAGCATGGACCCCACCGACTCGCTGCGGCAGCGCGCCGATGCGCTGCTCGCCGACATGACCCTGGAAGAAAAGGCCGGCCAGCTCACCCAGTATTTCTACCTGCCCGGCCTGGCGCCGCAGAATGAATTCGTCGACGGCCAGGTGCGCGCCGGCGGCGCTGGCAGCCTGCTGTTTGTCTCCGACCCGCGCGAGACCAACCGGCTGCAGCGGCTGGCGGTCGAGGAGACCCGGCTTGGCATCCCGCTGCTGTTCGGTTTCGATGTGATTCACGGCCTGCGCACCATCTTCCCCGTTCCGCTGGGCCTGACCGCCTCCTGGGATCCGGCGCTGGTCGAGCGGGCGCAGGCGGCGGCGGCGCGCGAGGCGCGGGCGGTCGGCATCCACTGGACCTTCGCGCCGATGCTCGACATCGCCCGCGACCCGCGCTGGGGGCGGATTGTCGAGGGGCCGGGCGAGGATCCCCATCTCGGCGCCGAGATCGCGGCGGCCCAAGTGCGCGGCTTCCAGGGAGCGGCGATCGGCGATCCCGAGCGGATCGTGGCCGGGCCGAAGCACTTCGTCGGCTACGGGGCGGCGCTGGGCGGGCGCGACTACGACGAGGTCAATCTTTCCGAGAGCGAGCTGCGCAACGTCTATCTGCCGCCGTTCGCCGCCGCCGTGGCCGCCGGCGCCGGCAACATCATGACCTCGTATGTCGGCATCAACGGCGTGCCGGGGGCCGCCGACCGCCGGCTGCTGGGCGAGGTGCTGCGCGGCGAGCTGGGCTTCGACGGCTTCATCGTGAGCGACGCCGGCTCGGTGATCGATCTCGTGACCCATGGCTTCGCCCGCGACGCCAGCGACGCGGCGGCGCGGGCCCTCGGCGCCGGGCTCGATATGGAGATGTCGCTCGGCCTGCGCTTCGCCCCGGACGCGCCGCCGACGCCGGGCCAGGGCGCCTACGCCACGCTGGCCGAGGCGGTCCGCGCCGGCGCGGTGGCCGATCGGACGCTGGACGAGGCGGTGCGGCGCGTGCTGCTGGTCAAGCTGCGGCTGGGCCTGTTCGAGCAGCCCTACGTCGACGAGGCCGGCGCTGGCAGCGTCCTGGCCGATGCCGGCCACCGCGAGCTGGCCCGCGTCGCCGCCGAGCGCTCGGCGGTGCTGCTGCGCAACGAGGGCGGCCTGCTGCCGCTCGACCCGGCGCGTCAATCGTCCATCGCGGTGATCGGGCCGCTGGCCGACCAGCGCCGCGCCACGCTCGGGCCGTGGGTCTTCGCCCCCGACATGGCGGCGACGGTCACGGTGCTGGAGGGGCTGCGGCAGGTGGCGGGCGAGGGCGTCAGCATCGCGCATGCGCCTGGCCTGCCGGCGCCGCAGCGGCCGATCCCGTCGCCGTTCGCCGAGTTCGAGCAGCAGCTGGGCGGCTTCGGGCCGGCGGCGGATGCGGCGGCGCCGTTCGACGAGGCGGCGGAGTTCGCCCGGGCGGTCGAGGCGGCCCGGGCCGCCGATGTCGCGGTGGGGGTGCTGGGCGAGGCTGCCGAGATGAACGGCGAGGCGGCCTCGCGCTCGACGCTTGTCCTGCCCGGGCGCCAGGGGGAGCTGCTGGAGGCGGTCGCCGCCACTGGCACGCCGATCGTGCTGGTCCTGCTGAGCGGGCGCCCACTCGATCTGCGCCGGCCGGCCCAGCTGGCGGCGGCGATCCTGGCCGCCTGGCATCCGGGCAGCGAGGGCGGGCTGGCGGTGGCGCGGCTGCTGTTCGGCGCGGCTGCTCCGGCCGGCAAGCTGCCCGTCAGCTGGCCGCGCAGCGTCGGCCAGGTGCCGATGATCTACTCGCGGCTCAACTCGCACCAGCCCCACACCAGCCACCAGCGCTACTGGGAGGAGGAGAGCACGCCGCTGTTCCCCTTCGGCTTCGGCCTGACCTACGGCGCGGTCGAGTACGCCAAGCTCGCGGCGGAGCCGGCCCGGATCGGCCTCGATGATCCGATCGCGGTGACCGTCGAGCTGCGCAACCCCGGGCCGCGGGCGGTCGAGGAGGTCGTCCAGGTCTATCTGCGCCAGCGCCACGGCCGCGCCGCCCGCCCCGTGCGCGAGCTGAAGGCCTTCCGCCGCGTGCTGCTGGAGCCCGGCGAGACCCGCGAGGAGCGCTTCGAGCTGCCGGCGTCGGCCCGGCGCTACTGGAGCGCGGCCGAGGGCGCGTATGTGCTCGACGAGGCCGATTTCGATCTGTGGGTCGGCGGCTCGTCGGCGGCGGCGCTCCACGCCGGGTTCAGCGTGCGGGCGGCCGGCGGCGAGTGACGGCGCGTCCCTGAGCGGCGCAACGCCGCGCCCGGAGCCAGTTACTCGGCTCCGGGCGCGGCGTTGTGGTTCGATGGGCTGGGCTGCGGCTTAGGCGTCCTGCGCCTCGTCGCCGGGCGCCGCGTGGCCGGCGAGCACCGCGTAGACCGCCTTGGTGGCGTTCTCGACGATCGCGCGGACCTGGCCGATCTGCTCGCCGGTGCCGTGGCGGGCCACCTGCTGCACGCTGGCCATCAGCGCCATCACCTGCTGGCGGAGCGAGACGCGCTCCTCGCGGTGTCGGCCCTGGCGCCGGTGCCCTCCCGCCGCCTCGCGGACCTCGGCCTCATGCTGGGCGAGGAAGGCCCGGCCGGCCTCCGTGATCTCATAGATGCGCTTGCCGGCCTCGGCGACGCTCGTCACATGGCCCTCGTCCTCCAGCAGCTGGAGCGTCGGGTAGACCGAGCCGGGGCTGGGGCGGTAGAAGCCGGCGTAGCGCTCCTCCAGGGCCTTGATCAGATCGTAGCCGTGGCGCGGCTGCTCGGCGATCAGCGCCAGCAGGGCGAACTTGATGTCGCCGCGCCGGGCGCGCTGGCGGCCCGGCCCGCCGCCCCGGCCGAAGTCGAAGCCGTCCGGGCCGCCGAAGCCGAACCCGCCGGGCGGGCCGAACCCAAAGCCGT
>DASWWB010000220.1:0-9549 GCA_036406115.1 Herpetosiphonaceae bacterium | reverse complement strand
TCATCGGCACCCACTTCTCCAGCGTGGTCGACCTGAGCCTGACCATGGCGATGGGCGACAATCTGGTCAAGGTCATCGCCTGGTACGACAACGAGTGGGGCTACGCGACCCGCATCGCCGACCTCACCGCCTTCATCGCCGAGCAGCTGGGCGAGTAGGCTTTAGCTGACAGCTATCAGCTATCAGCTGTCAGCTGTCAGCTGTCAGCTGTCAGGAATGCTAAAGCGAGCGGCCCGCATCCTTGGGATGCGGGCCGCTCGGCTTCGCGGGTCTTAGTGTTTTACGTAGCGGCGTTGGCTGCGGGCTGGCTGGCCCTGATAGCCGATAGCTGTATTGCTTAACTAGGATAGCAACGATTTAGAGCAACTCCATGCCACTACAAAGCCATGATTCGTATCCTATCCGTTGCTAACTTGATGTATCAGTGCAGATAGCCGATAGCTCCCCCTGCCGGTTGCTACCCAACATAACATCGACTAGAATGATGTAACCGCTGGTTTGAGGCAGGCGTATCCTGTGCATCCTTCACGTTGGAGCTATCGACGATGTCCGTTGCCGTCCACACGTGCGCCGAGTGCGGCGCCGCCATCCACAACCCCCAGGCCCGCAACTGCTCGTTCTGCGGCAAGTTGCTCGCCTCGCTGCCCCTGGCCCCCGGCAGCCTGATCAGCGGCCAGTACCGGGTCGTCCGGCCGATCAAGAGCGGCGGCACCGGCGCCCTGTACCTGGCCGAGGACCTCAAAACCTTCAACCGCCGCTGCGTGATCAAGCGGCTCCACGCCGGCAGCGATCCCTCGACCCGCGCCCGCTTTGCCAGCGAAGTCCAGACCCTGATCAATCTCCGCCACCCGCAAGTGCCCCAGGTCTACGCCTACGTCGACGACGGCGACAGCGTGCTGATCATCATGGAGTATGTCGCCGGGACCGACCTTGAGCAGGGTTTGAGCCTCACGACCGACGACGGCCGCTTCCTGCCCGGCAAGCCCCGGCCGCTGCCGCCGACCATCCGCGACGCGCTGGTGGTCTGCTCGATCCTGGAGCACCTGCACTCGCGCAAGCCGCCGGTCGTCCACTGCGACATCAAGCCGGCCAATCTGATCCGCGACGAGGAAAGCGATGCGGTGTTCCTGGTCGATTTCGGCGCCGCCGCTCACTCCGGCGCCGGCGAGAACTACGGCACGCCCGGCTACGCGCCGCCCGAGCTGTACCAGGGCCAGCGCATGCCTGCCAGCGATATCTACGCCCTGGCCGCCACGGTCTACCATCTGCTGACTGACGACGATCCCTGCGATCATCCCGGCCGCTTCCCCAAGCTCGGCCAGCTGCCCTCGGCGGTGAGCCAGGCGCTCGGCCGGGCGCTCCAGGCCAATCCCGCCAGCCGGCCGAGCGCCGCGACCTTCCGCTCCGAGCTGGAGGCCGCCCTCGCCGATCCCGCCAAAACCAGGGCCTTGCGCTTCCCGTCCGGCGACGTGCCCGGCAACAGCCAGGAGCTGGCCGATGCGATCCGCCAGAACTGGAGCTTCGGCGTCGACGCGATGGTCGACAACAAGCTCGACGAGTGGCTGCGCGACCACGGCCACGCCTCGATGGCCAGCTGGCTGGTCCAGACCCGCCGCGAGACTAGCGCCGATGTGGCGCTTGACGCGCTGGTGCGGCAGCTCGACCCGCTCACCCGCTCCACCGACGTGCGCTTCGGCCAGCAGGCGATCGAGCTGCCGGCGACCAAAACCGCCACCGCGACGCCGCTCTGGGTGGTGGCGCGCGGCGGCATGGCCAAGATGGCGGTGATCCAGGCGCCGCTGTGGCTCCAGATCGGCCCGCAAAGCCTGACGCTGCGCCCCGAGACGCCCGAGGCGTTTTATATGACGGTCGATCCGGACCGCATGCCTAATTTCAATCAACAAGGCTCGGTGGTGTTCGAGGCGGCGGTCGGCGGGGGCAAGATCGAGCGCTACACGCTGCCGGCCAGCATCGCCGACGGCCCCGGCACGCTCAAGGCCACGGCCAAGCAGCCCGTCAATCTGCTCTGGCTGATCGGCTCATGGGTCGGCCTCGCGCTGCTGGCCTTCATCACCTACCTGATGTTTCCCGCCGCCGTGGCGATGATCATCCAGCTGGCCTGGGGCGGCGCGATCGGCGCGCTGATCGCCTGGATCACCAGCGCCTCGCCGCTCGACTGGGGTCTGGAGGCCGGCGCCAGCGCGCTCGGCTCGGTGACCGGCGGCACGGTCATCCCGCTCCTCGCGTCCGGCTCGCCGCCCAACGCCGCCGGCATGATTCCCATCCTCCTCTCGACCCTGGTGGCGGCGCTCGCCAGCATCGGCTACATTTTCCTCACCGAATAAGATGCGAAAAGCGGGGCGCCGAAGCGCCCCGCCCGTTATAAGATGCGAAAAGCGGGGCGCCGAAGCGCCCCGCCCGTTCCGGACGCCGCCGCGCCGCCAGGCTACGGCTGCCAGGTGTCGTTGCGCGTCGCCGTGCCGCTGGCCGGGGTGGTGAAGGCCCGGTTGGAGCCGCCCTCCCAGATCACGTTGCCGGCGCCGTCTTTCTTGATGTACTTGTACTGCACCGCAGTCGAGGCCGGGATGGTGACCGTGCCCTTCCAGACCGGGTAGCTGGCCGACGAGAGCAGCACGGCGCGGCTGGTGTCCCAGTTGCCCAGCGCCGTCACATTGCCCACCACGTAGACATTCTGGCCCATGACGGTCGTGGCGTTGCCGTTGAAGCTGACGGAGGCCGTGGCCGGCGACGAGATTTTCGCGCCGCCGTGGATCGCCACCGCGTCCATCGCCGCGATCGTGGCGGTGAACTCGCCGTATGCGTTGACGGTGACGGTCTGGCCCGCGCCGCCGGTGGCGGTGTTGACGCAGCTGGAGCCGTTCTTGTGGCTGGTGATCGCGTTGCAGTAGACGCCGGGCGACAGCCGGGTCTGGAAGGTGCGGCTGAGCATCGCGCCCTCGCGGTTGATCGCCACGTAGCCCCGGTCGCCGCGGCCGAAGGCGATCTGGTTGTTGCCGTTGCTCCACCAATCGGTGATGCCGTTGTAGGCCGTGGTGTAGTTGTGGAAGCCGACCATGTTGGCGATCTCGGGGATGCGGTGCTCGCAGACCCAGCCGGTCGCGCCCGGGTTGCTCGGGCTGTAGGTGATGCAGGACGGATTCGTCGCGCCGCTGGCGTAGACGGTGCCTGCCGGCGGGCCCTGGTCGCCGTTCGTGAAGTTGTAGGAGGACATGATCTGCGGGTAGCCGTAGGGATGGGCCAGCATGAAGACATTCGCCAGGTCGTGGAGCTGGCCGTCCTTGAAGTTGACGATGTGGCCGCCGCCGCCATGGCCGCGCTGGTTGTCGTGGTTATTGACGAAGGCAACCGCCTTGTCACTCGCCATGAAGCCCCAGCCCTCGCCCCAGTTGCTCAGCCAGTCGAGCTTGCCGCTGTAGAAGGTCTCGCTCACCTTGACGCTGTACTTGAACTCGGTCACGTCGCCGTTCTGGTTGTATTCGGCGGCGGTGATCGGCTCGCCGCCCTGGTCGATCACTTCCTGGTAGATGTAGGGGCTGTTGCTCAGCCGGCCCACGATGTTGTTGATGTCGCCGGTGGCGATGTGCTTGGCGGCGTCGATCCGGAAGCCTGCCACGCCCATCGAGCGCAGGTCGTTCATGTAGGCCGCCAGCCGGCCGCGCACGTACTCGGCGCCGGTGTTCAGGTCGGCCAGATTGACCAGCTCGCAGTTCTGGACCTCCCAGCGGTCGCCGTAGTTGGCGATGTTATCGTCGCCGTTGCGGCCGCAGTGGTGGAAGTCCTGGTTCTGATAGATCCCGGGATAGACATAGTGCTGGAAGGAGGAGCCGGCCCAGCCGGTGCCGCCGTTGTCGCTGCCGCTCATATGGTTGATCACCGCGTCCACGTAGATGTCGACGCCGACATTTTTGCAGCGCGTCACCATGTCCTGGAACTGGGCGCGGGTGCCGCCTCGGCTCTCGATCCGGTAGGAGACGGGCTGGTAGCGCGTCCACCATTGCGCGCCCTGGACGTGCTCCTGCGGCGGCGACACTTGGACCGCCGCGAAGCCCTTCGGCCCGAGGAAGCGCTCGCACTCCTGGGCCACGTCGGTCCACTTCCACTCAAACAGATGGACCATCACCGTGCGCGGCGAGGTCACGGCCTGGGCCTGGGCGGCCCGCGGCTGCGCCAGCATCCCAAGCAGCAGGAAAAGAACGGAAACGCATCGCCAAATCTTCGCGGAGGACGGCCTCATACATTGCTCCTTTGCAGATGTCCGTTTTGACGATTGAAAAACAACGAAACCGCTTGCGCCGGCGCCACGGCGCCGGAAAAAACCAAAAATACGCCCGGGCGGGCGCATAGCTAGCGGAGGGGAGGGGCGGGATTCCGGCGCGGATGGGCTGATCGGGGAGCGGCGGCGATGGTTGGCATAACGTAACTCCTTCGATACGTCGGGTGGTCCGGGACCGTGCCGGCGCCGGCTCGTCAGCGAACCGGCAGGGCTTACTTCGTTTGCCGATGAAACGAAGTATAGCGACTCGGTTGGCGCGAGTCAAGGGTCATGTTTAAACAATCATTAATGAGCCTGCCGGGAAACCGCCGCAAACGCGAACGAGCGCCGCGTGGCGCTCGTTGGCTGCATTGTGATGAGCTTGGTGGGGTGGCTGATGGGAGTTGAACCCACAACAACCTAGCCGGCGATGGTCCAATCCGGCCCGCCGGATGTTACGGCAGATACTTGAGCGGATTGACCGCCGCGCCGTCGCGCTTGACGGTGAAATGGAGGTGATTGCCCGTCGAGAAGCCGCCGCCGGAGCGGTCGTAGGTGCTGCCCATGTAGCCGATCAGCTCGCCGGCCTCGACATACTGGCCGGAGACCACCACCGGCCGTGACATCATATGGCCGTACTCGGTGCGGTAATCGCCGTCGTGGGACATCTTGACGCAGTAGCCGTAGCCCGAGCACCAGCCGGCCTCGATCACGGTGCCGGAGCGGGCGGCGACAATCTCGGTGCCGCGGCGGTTGGCGATATCGATGCCGTTGTGGAAGGCGCCGACCGACATATTGCGCCGGCCGAAGCCCGAGGTCAGGTCGCCCCAGGTGGGCCAGACCCAGATCGGCGGCGGCGGCGGCGGCGGCGGAAAGTCCGTCGTCTCCTCCAGGGCGGCGTAGACCTCGGGATCGACCGTCACCACCTCGCGCGAGACC
This sequence comes from Herpetosiphonaceae bacterium, assembly GCA_036406115.1. Lineage (GTDB taxonomy): Bacteria > Chloroflexota > Chloroflexia > Chloroflexales > Herpetosiphonaceae > DASWWB01. The sequence continues at coordinate 4,337 of DASWWB010000220.1, read as the reverse complement.
CAGGCCGGTTTGCCGTCGTCCTGCTGGACCTTGACCCAATCGTCGTGGCGGCCGAGCAGCAGCAATTGCGCGCCGGCGTTGACCTTGGTGATGCGGTCGTAGTTGGTGCCGGGGCCGGAGCGCAGGTTGGTGCGGTCATCGCGGACCAGGGCGGCGGCCTGGGCGCGCAGGGCGGCGAAGCCCTCGTCGCCGCGGGCCGAGAGCGCGCTGACGCCGCCGAGCGCCGCGCCCGGCACGAAGATCTCGCGGCCGGCGATCAGCGCCTGGCCCCGGTCGAGATTGTTCGGCGGGTAGGTCATGATCGCCTCGGGGGCCACGCCGTAGCGGGCGGCGATATCGGTCAGCGTCTCGTGCTCGCCGACCGTGTGGGGCACGCCCGAGACGCGGGGGATGCGGAGGCTAGCGCCGATCACCAGCATATCGCTGAGCCCGTTGGCGGCGACCAGCGAATCGACCGAGACGGCGTAGCGGTCGGCGATGGCGCCGAGCGTCTCATTGGATTTGACAATATGGTTGGCGACGAAGGCCGGGCCGCGCTGCGGGGCGGGCTTGATCAGCGCCGGGCCGACATCGACGACCACCTCGTCGCGGTCGAGGCCGCCGACGCTCTTGATCCTGGTGGCGGACATCGGGATGACCACGCGCTGGAAATTGTCGGCCGACTCCTCGCTATCGAGCGGCACGCCGGGCGCGTCGCTGGCCTGGGTGTTGTGGTGGAGCGGGAAGCCGCCGTTGAGCGCCAGGACGCAAGCAAGCGTCAGGACCAGGCCGTGGGCCGACAGGCGGCGCGAGACACGCGGCCGGTATTCGGTCAGGCTGACCAGGGCGTCGAGCAAGGGTGAGCGGGCGATGGGGCGGCTGGCGGAGCGCCGGCCGGTCGCCAACAGGCCCAGCGTGGAGCGGGCGGTTTCGGCTGCGCGCTGTTCGCGCTGGCGGCGGGTGATGCTGAGAAGCGAGTCTGGGGCCACCTTGGGGGCTTTGGTTGCGTCGCTGCGCGGCATGGGCAGGCTGCCCGTAGTGCGCGGCGCCGGCAATAAGATAATCTGTCCATCGTTGACAGCTTGGGATTTGCGTCCACGAGGTGCAGATGTTTCAGACATGAAAACCTACTCCTTGATGAAAGGTGCATCCATGCTGGCGCGGCGTGGCGCCCGCAGGTCGCGGCACTCTCGGCGTGTTGCCAGGGAGGTGGCGCAAGGATAGCGGATAGTGACGGCTTTGTCAATTTTTTTGACAAAGTTATGTTCATCGCGCGGCCCCGATACGCCGTAGCGAGCCGAACCGCCCGGCTTACAGCCGGCTGATAATGCCATACAGCGGCCGGGCCGGCGCCGCGTGCTATAATCGCTCGCAGCGATTTGGCTGGAGGACGGGCATGCGGCGCGTGGCTGTCGCGGGAGCGACCGGGTACACCGGCCGGCGAATCATGGAGCGGCTGGCGGATCATGCGGGCTGGCGCGGGCGCGCGCTGGTCCGGCCGGAGTCGGCGGGGCGCTACGCGGCGCCCGGCGGCCAGGAGGCGCGGCCTGTCGATTTCGCCCTCGTCCCGGCGCTGATCGAGGCGCTGCGCGGCTGCGACGCCGTGATCCAGACCATCGGCACGACCAGGGCGCAGTTCCGGCCCGGCGTCAGCTATGCGACTGTCGATTTCGGCACGACGCAAACGCTGCTGGCGGCGGCAAGCCGGGCCGGCGTCGGGCGCTTCCTGCTCCTCAGCTCGGCCGGAGCCGGGACGCCGGTCGGCGCCTATCTGCGCTGGAAAGACCGGACCGAGCGGCTGGTGCGGGCCGGCGCGCTGGACTGGACGATCGTCCGCCCCTCGGCGATTGTCGGGCCGGGACGCCGGGCCATGCAGCTTGTGCTGGCGCCGCTGGCGCCGCTCGGCGGCCTCGCGCCCTGGCTGCGCGCCATCACCGCCGATCAGCTCGCCGGCTGCTTCGTCAACTGCCTGGACGATCCGACGACCATTAATCAGACCCTGGAGGGTCCGGCCCTCTGGGCTCGCGTGTGATAGACTGAACATCCTTCTAAGTGCGCAGGTGCGAAATGATTGAAGAATTGGATATGCTTGAGCGCCAGGCCCGGGAGGCCCTGGAGCAGGTCGACTCGCTGGAGTCGCTGCTCGCCTGGCGGACCCAGTGGACGGGCAAGAAGAGCGCGCTTTCCAGCGCCAGCCAGAAGATCGGCCAGCTGTCGCCGGCGGAGCGCCCGGCCTTCGGCCAGCGGTTCGGCGCCGTCCGCGCCGCCCTGACCGAGCTTGAGGGCCAGATCGAGCAGCGGCTCAAAACCGCCCAGCTTCACGGCGAGCTGGAAGAAGACGCCGTCGACGTGACGCTGCCCGGCCGGCCCGCGCCGGTCGGCCGCCTCCATCCCAGCACGCTCTCGCTGCGCCGGATCGAGGCGATTTTCGCCGAGATGGGCTTCCAGGTCTGGGAGAGCCGCGAGGTGGAGAGCGACGAGTACAATTTCGAGCTGCTCAACATGCCGCCGTTCCACCCGGCCCGCGACATGCAAGACACGTTCTATGTCAAAACCGAGGACCCGGAGCGCAAAGTCGTGATGCGGACCCACACCTCGCCGGGCCAGATCCACGCCATGCGCGCGCTGGCGCCGGAGCCGATTCGCATCATCCTGCCGGGCAAGGTCTATCGCTTCGAGCAGGTCACCGCCCGCTCGGAGATGATGTTCCACCAGGTCGAGGGGCTGGCGATCGGCCCCAACATCACGATGAGCGATCTCAAGGGCACGCTTTCCAATTTCGCCCGCCGCATGTTCGGCGCCAACGCCGGGATGCGCTTCCGGCCGAGCTACTTCCCCTTCACCGAGCCGAGCGTCGAGGTCGACGTAGAGTGCTTCCTCTGCCACGGCGAGGGCTGCCGGATCTGCAAATACAGCGGCTGGCTGGAAATCCTCGGCGCCGGCATGGTCCATCCGACCGTGCTGCGCAACGGCGGCTACGATCCGGCCAAGGTCAGCGGCTTCGCCTTCGGCATGGGTCCGGAGCGGCAGACCATGCTGCGCTTCGGCATCGACGACATCCGCTGGTTCTTCTCCAACGACACGCGGTTCCTGGAGCAGTTCGGCTAGGCCGGCAGCCCGCCGCTGATGGACTCAACCGCCGCGCCGCGCCGCCCGCGAATCTCCTGGCCGCCCGCGATCGCCTGCGCCACCCTGCTTCTGGCCTTCATGGCCGTGGCAGGGTGGTTCAGCATGGCCATCCCGCTGGGCGAGGGGCCGGATGAGCCAGGCCACGCCGAGTATGTTTTTTTTGTCGCCCGCACCGGCCGGCTGCCCGACCAGCGGCTCAACGACGTGCCGGGCGAGGGCCACCAGCCGCCGCTCGCCTACTGGCTGATGCGCCCGGCGGCCCTGGCGGCGCCCCGGCCGCTGCGCCAGGTCCATCTCACCGCCAACCCGCGCTGGCTGTGGACCGGCGGCGACGAGACCGCCGCCTTCAGCCGCCGCTCGGTCGATTTCTTCCCCTACCGCGACGACGCCCGGGCCTGGCACCTGATGCGCCTGTTCTCGATCGGCTGCGGCGCCCTGACGGTGCTGCTGGCCTACGGGAGCGGGCGGCGGCTGGGCCTGGGCTGGCAGCCGGCCCTGCTCTGCGCCGCCCTGCTGGCCTTCTGGCCGCAGTTCCTGTTCCACTCGGCGCTGGTCTCGAACGACCCGCCGCTCTGGACGCTGGCGGCGCTGCTGTTCTGGCTGCTGCTCGACCCGCGGCTGCCGGCCGCGCCGCCGCGCTGGCTGATCCCGGCGATCGGCCTGGTCTTCGGCGCGGCGCTGCTGACGAAGCAGAGCGCGCTGGCCTTCGGGCCCTTGATCGCGCTCGGGTTGTGGCGGGCGCGGCGCCGGTGGCTGGCGCTGGGGACGGCGTTCGGCGCGGCGGCGCTGGCGGCCGGCTGGTGGTATGGGCGCAACTTGGCGCTCTACGGCGACCTGTTCGGCCTGACCGCCTACCACGGCGCGTTCGAGAGCCCGCCGTTCAAGCCCTGGCTGGGCGCGCACTGGGCGGCCGCCGGCAGGGCGCTCGGCTCGTCAATGGTCGCCCGCCTGGGCTGGATGAATCTCTCGCCGCCCGGATGGGTCTACGGTTTCGCCCTGGCGCTGGTGGTGCTGTCGGTCCAGGGCTGGCTGATCGGCTTTCCGGGCATCCGGTGGCGGCGGGCGTTCCCCCTCGCCGCCGCGCCCGGGTACCCGCTTGTGGGTGGCGCCGATCGCCTGCGGCTGGCGCTCGCCCTGCCGGCGCTGGCCCTGGCCTGGACGGTGCTGTTTGCGCTGATCGGCGGCCAGGTGGCCTGGCAGGGCCGCTTCGTGCTGCCGGCGGGGCCGGC
>DASWWB010000219.1:0-7416 GCA_036406115.1 Herpetosiphonaceae bacterium | reverse complement strand
CCGCCGCCGCTCCCCCCGCCGCCGACTGGCGCGCCGGCGCCGACACCGCCCGCCTTGACCTTGTCGTCGATGGCCCAATTGCGGAACAGCGCGGCGGCCTCCTCCTCGGCGGCCCTGAGAATGGCGCTGCATTGGAGCGTGGCCGCCTGGGCGGCGCCCAGAGCCTCGGTCAGCCGGGCGGCGCCGGGCAGGAGATCGGCGCCCATCTCGCTGAAAAACGCCTCCGAGCCCTCGCCGATCCATCCGCCCTGCTGGAGCGGCGCCATGGCGGTCTGAAGCTGCTCCCGCAGCGCGTCGATCCGCTCGGCCCGCACGCCGAAGCGCTGCGCTAGCGCCTCAAGCTCGTCGTACTCGGCCTGGACTAGCGCTGCGGCCATGCGGCTTCCTCCCATGTTGGTTGCATTGCGATGTCCTCTGTGGCGCACGGCGGGCCGGGCCAAACTGGCAGCTTGGCCGCAGGCGGAACGCCGGGCGCTGATGAAACTTCGGTCCCCTCAAAACCCTCGGATGGCCCGCCAAGCAGCGGGCTCGGCCTAGTCTAGCAGACGGTTTGAGCGGCGCAAGGGTGAGAATTCTCATCTGCTCTGCTCGCCTTGACGCTCCCCCGGCCATGGGCTAGACTGATGCAACCCCGCCGGCCCGGCGCTGCGTACAGTAAATATATGGCATTGCAAAGGGCTAAACTGTTATCCAGCCATTATCCAGGGATCATCTGTGCTTAACATTGAGGAGCGCGTATGCGAACATCGCGATTGATTGCGATTGGTTTCTTGGCCCTCTGCGGCCTGGTGGTCGGCCTGGTCGCCGCCGGCCTGGTCAATCCCTCCGCCCCGGTGGCGGTGTTCCCCACCGCGCAGCCGCGCCCGACCGAGCCGCCCGATCCCTCGAAGGCGATCACGCTGGAGTTTGTCTACAGCACCGAGAAGCGCGAGTGGATGGACGGCGCGCCGCAGCTTCCGCCCAGCGCCGGGTTCGCCGGCCGCGACCAGCTCCAGGGCGCGATCGACCAGTGGCTGGCCACCAATCCCACGGTCGACGGCCGGCCGATCACGGTCAAACGCACGGCGCTCGGCTCGCAGGAGATTGTCGCCGGGCTGCAAAACGGCTCGCTCAAACCCGCAGCGATCAGTCCCGCCAGCACCATGCAGCTCGCCCAGATCAATCAGCTCACGGTCGACGGCACAACCAATCTCGCCGCCGACGCCCAGCCGCTGGTCCTGACGCCGCTGGTCCTGTTCGCCTTCAAGGATACGCCGGCCGCCAAACTGGCAGGCAATCCGCAGTTCTGGCAGGAGCTTCAGCGGCTGGTCGTGGAGCCTGCCCGCGCCCAGCGCCTGAAATTCGCCCAAACCTCGCCCGACACCTCGAACAGCGGCTTGCAGACGATGCTCCTGATGGCCTACGCCTTCCGCGGCAAGGCCGATAATCTCGCCGCCGCCGACATCGCCTCGACGGAGTTCCGCACGTGGTGGGCGCAGTACGCCAAGAATGTCGAGAAGTTCGGCCGCAGCACCGGCCCGATCGTCACCGAGGTTCTGCAATTCGGCCCCAGCCGCTACAGCGCCGTCGCGCTCTACGAGAATCTGGCGGTCGAGAATCTCCGCACGGCGCTCGGCCGCAACTACGATCCCGTCATCATCTATCCGCCGCAGAACATCTACAGCGACCATCCCTTCGCCGTGCTTGACGCGCCGTGGGTCAGCGCGGAGCAGCGCGAGGCCGCCGAGCAGCTGCGCGCGTTCCTGCTCCAGGAGCCGGCCCAGCGCAACGCGGTGCTGCTCGGTTTCCGTCCCGCCAACGACGCGGTCAAGCTGGACATCCCCGGCTCGCCGTTCGCCGCGCCCGCCAACCTTGAGCGGGGCCTTCAGCCGCAGCTTAGCGCCCCGCTGGTGGCGGCGCCGCCTGCCGAGGTCGTGACGGCCATGCTTGATTTCTGGACCAAAGAGGTGCGGCCCGATCCCGATGTGACTAAAGAATAGTGTCGCGCCGCCCGATCGGCGCTATGCTCCGCCCAGGATACGGGGGTTTCTGATGGACTATCGACGAATCGTTTTGATCGGATTGCTGCTGCTGCCGCTCCTCGCCGCCTGCGGCCAGGGCGGCGTGACCGGAACCGGCGGCCAGCCAACTTCCGCCGCCCCGGCCGGCGCGGTCACGCTGCGCATGCTCTACGGCAGCGAAAAACAGTCCTGGATCGCCGAGGCCACCGCCGCCTTCAATCAGGCCGGGATCAAAACCGCCGCCGGCCAGCCGATTTTCGTCGAGGCGGTGCCGCTCGGCTCCGGCGAGTCGCTGGAGGCGATCGCGAGCGGGGCGCAGCAGGCCGATATCTGGAGCCCCGCAAGCTCGATCTACCTGCCGCTTGGCAACGCCGCCTGGGCGAAAAACGGCAACGCCGGGCCGCTGCTCGACGCCGCCGCCGCCCCGCCGCTGGTGCTGAGCCCGGTGGTGATCGCGATGTGGAAGCCCATGGCCCAGGCGCTCGGCTGGCCCGACAAGCAGATCGGCTGGAGCGATCTCGCGGCGCTGGCGACGAGCGGCAAAACCTGGGCCGACTACGGCCACCGCGAGTGGGGCGCCTTCCAGTTCGGCCACACCCACCCCGACTACTCCAACAGCGGCCTGGCGACGATTATCGCCCTGGCCTACGCCGGCGCCAAAAAGACCGAAGGGCTCTCTGCCGCCGACGTGCAGGGGCCGGGCGCCGCCGCCCTGATCAGCGGCGTCGAGCAGTCGGTCATCCACTACGGCGCCTCGACCGGCTTCTTCGCCACCAAAATGTTCGACGAGGGGCCGGGCTATCTGTCGGCCGCCGTGCTCTACGAGAACCTGGTGATCGAATCCTATGACCAGGCGCTCCATCCCAACGTCGATTTCCCCGTCGTGGCGTTGTACCCGGCCGAGGGCTCGTTCTGGAGCGACCATCCCTTCGCCATCCTCAACACGCCCGGCATGACCGATGAGAAGCGGGCGGCGGCGGCGCTCTACCGCGACTATCTGCTGGCTCCCGAGCGCCAGCAGGCGGCGCTGAAATTCGGCTTCCGGCCGGCCAATCTCAATGTCCCGCTGGCCGCCCCGCTCGATGCCGCCCACGGCGTCGATCCGACCCAGCTCACGGTCGCGCTGCCGGTCCCGCCGACCGAGGTGATCGAGGCGGTGCGCGCCACCTGGCAGCAGAACAAAAAGCAGGTCGATGTGGCGGTTGTGATCGACACCTCCGGCTCGATGCGCCAGGAGGGCCGCCTGAAAAACGCCAAGGATGCGCTGATCGGCTTTCTCGCCGCCTTCGCCGACCAGGACCGCCTGGGCGTGACCTCCTTCGGCAGCGCCGCCGCCGAGCTGAGCCCGCTCACGCCGCTCGGCCCCAAGCGCGGCGAGCTTCAAGGCCGGATCGAAAACCTGATCGCCGATGGCAACACCCGGCTCTACAACACCGTCGCCGAGGCCTACGCCGCCCTCAGCGCCGAGCCCGCCGGCCAGCGCATCCGCGCACTGGTGGTGCTGAGCGACGGCGAGGACACCGCCGACGATATGACGATCGACCAGCTGCTCGATGTGGTCGGCGCCGACGCCGAGGGCACCTCGATCAAGGTGTTCACGATCGCCTACGGCTCGGACGCGCAGCTCGATGTGCTGGAGCGCATCGCCGAGGCCACCGGCGCCCGCGCCTTCGCCGGCGATCCGGCCACGATCAAGCAGGTCTACGCTGAAATCGCCACCTTTTTCTAAGCAAGGAACTGTCGCATGACCGGACAACACCCCCTCGCCGTCGCCGCCCGCAAGCCTCTCGCGCTGCTGGTGCTGGCCGCCACTATCCTGATCAGCGTGTTCGTGGTTTGGTGGATGCTGCCGCTCGGCCTGGTCGCCTACGCCGTGACGGTCTGGAGCGCCGCCAACGATCCCAACATCCTCTACCAAAAGCCCGAGCGGCCCAAGCTGGCCAAAATCACCAGCCAGACCTTCAAATCCTGGCTGGATAGCATCGACCGCGTCCAGCGCGAGATCGACCGCACCGCCGACGAAAGCTCCGGCCCGCTCCAGCGCATTCTGCGGCCGATCGCCGAGCAGGCCGACGAGCTGCATCTCCAGGCCAACTCGCTGGCCGACAAGGGCCAGGTGATCGAGCACTACCTGCAAACCTCGCAGCCCCAGCGCCTGTCCGCCGATATCTCGGCGCTTGATCAGCGCATCCAGGGCACCCGCGACCAGTACACCGCCGAGCAGCTCAAGGAGACCCGCGCCGCGCTGATCGACCGCCAGCAGAACGCCGAGGCCCTGAGCACGTTCTTGGACCGGATCATGGCCCAGCTGCAAAATATCTGCGCCAACCTTGAGAACATCCTGGCCGAGACGGTCCGCCTGCGCACCGCCGAGGCCGCCACCGCCTCGACGGTCTCCAGCGAGATCTCGGAGCGCCTGATGAATCTCAACGCCGACATGGACGCGTTCCAACAGGTGCTGGAGGGCGCGATTAGCCGCTCCGGCGCGGCCTGAGCCCCGCGCCGCCCGAGGGAAGGAGAGAAGGATGGAAGCATTGGGAAGTTTGTTTCCGCTGGCGATCGTTTTCGTGCTGACCGGTTGGGCTTTCAATCTCGGCTGGGGGGCGCTCAAGCTGAGCCGCCAGCCCGCCCTGCCGGCGGCAGTCGCCCGCTCCCTGCGCTGGATGGCGCTGAATCTATGCGAGCCGATGGTCAATGTGTTGCTGATCGGCGGCATGCTGATCGGCCGGATTGACGATACCATAGGCTCGGGCGGCCCGTTCAGCGACTGGGGCGACCCGGCCCTGTGGGGCGAGCTGGCGGCGGTCGCCTGGCCGCTGCTGGTGCTGGCGGCGCCGATCGCCGGCATAGCGTCGCGCCACGCTCTCGCGCGGCGGATCGCGCTTGAGACGGCGGCGCTCGGCCTGTTGCGCGCCGCAGTGACGGTCGCGACCTTCGTCAATCCGCTGCTGGTCGTGGTTGGTTTGGCGCTGTTGGTCGGTTGCTGCCTCTGGGGTGAAAAATGGCTGGCCCGCCTCGGCGAGCTAGCGGCGCGGCCGGCGGACACTGGCGGGGGCCAGCCCGCTGCGAAGCCGCCGGCCGTCACCTCCTGACAACGGCTGAGGGTCGCAGCCAGGTGTGAACGGCTGTGTCCCGGCGCCGGCGCCCCGGAACCGCGCCGCCCCCGGCGCCGTCCCGCCCGCAACGTTTCCCACCAACGGCCGGTGGCGCGTGATCGGCGCCGGCCCCTCGGAGGACCGCATGTCACTTTTTCTGCTGTTCGTCATCATCGTCCTGCCGGCCGGCGCCCAAATCATCTGGGCGCTGAGCTGGGGCTGGCGGGCCTGGCGCGCCAGCACGCACATGGCCGCGCCGCTGCGCCGGTCGTTCCGCTTCATGGCCCTGTCGCTGGCCGAGCCGCTCCTCAACACCATCTCCATCCCGCTGCTGATGTTTTGGGTGCTGGGCAACGCCGAGGCGATCATGGGCAATGGCAGCCTGCTGGCGGGCGATGGGCTCCAGGGGGAGGCGGTGCGCGAGCTGCTCGCCGCCACCTGGCCGATGCTGCTGCTGCTGGCGCCGCTGTTCGGACTGGCCAGCGCCAACGCCAGCGCCCGCGCGATCAATGGGCGGCTCATTGTGCTGGGGATCGCCCGCTGGCTCGTCACCTGCCTGACGCTGCTGATGCCGTTCGCCCTGCCGCTGGGGATGCTGCTGCTGTGGTATTGTATCGCTTGGGCGCGCCGCCAGGTCTCGACGCCCCAGGAGGGCGGCTACCAGGCGATCGGCCTCGGCAGCGACGGCGTCCTGGTGGATTTCGCCGAAAACATGGCGGCAGGCGGCGCGCGAATCAACCGCTAGCTGAGGAATCTATGCCCCTACCCTATCGCCTGCTGGCCCTCGATCTGGATGGCACCTTGATCGACGGCCGGCTGGAGTTCAGCCCGGCGGTCCGGGCGGCGATCGCCGCCGCCCAGGCCGCCGGCGTCCATGTCACCCTGGCGACCGGCCGCACGGTCCGCGCCACCCGGCCCTTCGCCCGCGAGCTGGGCGTCACGCTGCCGCTGATCTGCTACCAGGGCGCCCACGTCGAGGCCGCCGACGGCGAGGTGCTGTACCACCACCCGGTGCCGCCTGAGCTGGCCGCCGAGCTGGTGCGCGACATCCAGGCGCTCGGCTTCCACATCCAGGCCTATCTCGATGACGCGCTGTGGGTCGGCGCCGAGCGGCCCGAGATCGAGTGGTACACGCGCTACTCGCCGGTGCCGCTGACTGTCCATGTCGTGCCCGACCTGGCGGCGCTGGTGGCCGAGCGCGCGCCGACCAAGCTGGTCTGGGTGGCGCCTGAGGCGACGATCGGCGCCTCGCTGCCCGGGCTGGCCGCCCGCTACGCCGGCAGGCTGGCTGTCTTCCGCTCCCACGATCTGTTCGCCGAGGCCGCCGCCCTGGGCTGCTCGAAAGGCACGGCGCTGGCGGCGCTGGCGGATCGGCTCGGCATTCCCCAAAGCCAGGTCGCGGCGATCGGCGACCGCGAGAACGACGCGCCGATGCTGGCCTGGGCCGGCCTGGGCGCGGCGATGGGCAACGCCGACGAGGCCGCCCGCGCCGCCGCCGACCTCCTCGCGCCGCCCTTCAGCGAGGACGGCGCCGCCTGGGTGATCCGCCGCTATCTGCTCGGCGAGGAGGCGTGATGGCGCTTGATCTGCCCGCCGCCCGCGCCCTGGCGATCGCCGCCCAGCGCCTCGATCGCCGCCCGGACCATCCCGCCGCCAAGGCCGATGTGCTGGCGGCCATCCGTCACTTGGGCGTGATCCAGATCGATACGATCCATGTCGTGGCCCGCGCGCCCTATTTCGTGCTCTGGAGCCGCCTGGGCGAGTACGATCCGCGCTGGTTCGACGAGCTGCTGTATCCGGACGGCCTGCTGTTCGAGTATTGGGCCCACGCCGCCTCGTTCCTGCCGATCGAACTTTGGCCGCTGTTCCGCCACGCGATGCTCAACCAGGCCGGCGAGCGGCCGCGCTTGGCGACCTGGCGCCGCAACAACGCCGCCGTCGTCGCGCAGGTGCTGGACGAGATCCGCCGGCGCGGCCCGCTGCGCTCCGCCGATTTCGAGGCGCCGCCCGAGCACGCCGGCGGCGGCTGGTGGAACTGGAAGCCGGCCAAGGAGGCCCTCGACATTTCGTGGCTTTTCGGCGAACTGATGATCCGGCGTCGGGTCAATTTCCAGCGCGTCTACGAGCTGACGGAGCGCATGCTGCCCCAGCCGTACGCCGCCGCCCTCGACCCGGCCGCCGCCCGGCGCCAGCTGGCCGACATCGCCCTGCGCGCCCTCGGCCTGGCCACCGAGCGCCAGCTCCGCGACTACTATCGCATGCGGGCCGATGAGACCGCCGCCGCCCTCAAGCTGCTGCTCGCCGACGGCCGCGCGATCGAG
>DASWWB010000218.1:0-3832 GCA_036406115.1 Herpetosiphonaceae bacterium | reverse complement strand
AGCGCGCCGTCGAGCGCCACGGCGGCGGCGCCCAGGTTGAGCAGCGCCGTCGCCAGCCAGGCCAGCCGGGGCGATCCTCGGTCGCCCGCGCCGCTCAGCCGGGGCATGATCCAGAAGGCGACGCCCCAGGCGAACTGGGCGGTCCAGCCCAGCAGCATCATGTGGATGTGCAGCGTCCGCAGATGCCAGATCGCCGGCAGCAGCCCCAGGCCTTTGGCGACCAGCAGCAGGCCGCCGATCGCGGCGCCGAGGCCCAGATGGACCAGGGCGCAGCGCAGGGTCCAGATCGTCAGTCGCGGCATGCGGCCTCCTCCGCCGGGGCGGCCTTGGGCGCTGGCTGCCTGGCCGCCTTGCCCTTGACCCGCGGCCACAGCGTGGCGATGATCAGCCAGACCGCCAGCGTCTGGAGCAGCGCGGCGCCGGCCAAAGCCCATCCGACCCAGCGGCCGGCCAGCCCTTGCAGCGGCTCGCTGCCGGCCCGCAGCGCCAGCCCGCCGTTGAACAGCGCGTAGGCCAGCCAGCTCAGCCGCTCGTCGCCGCGCGGCCGCTCGCGGGTCAGCGGCGGGAACATCCAGGCCGCCACGCCCCAGATCAGCTGGGTGACCCAGCCGACCATCAGGCAGTGGTAGAAGGCCGCGTGCAGCGCCAGCTGGCTCCACGGCGCCGGCAGCTCGCCTTGGACGGCGAGCAGCGCGCCAAGCAGCAGCGCTGCCGCCAGCCAGAGCAGGGCGGTTCTGATGATGATTTGGGCGATTTTCGGCATATGGTTGCGCTCCCCGGCCGCGGCGGCTCCGCAGCTCCTATCCAGCATAGCCGGCAGGCGCCGCGCTGGCGGGAGCGGCCCGCCACGCCGCGTGTTAAGTCCTTCATCGGCGCTGCAACCAGCCGCGCCTGCCGCTAGTCAAATCAGGGCCGGGCTCGCTTGGAGCTGCGGCGGACCCCGGAACGCCGTTTGCTGATCATGCATATGTTGCGCTAACAGAGCGTTTGCGCTGATCTAACACCGCTTTGCTATGCTTGTGGCAGCGATTGATCCGCGAGATCGATCGGCTCCAAAGAGAGGAACGCGCTATGAATCTGAACAAATACACCGAAAAATCCCGAGAGGCGGTGTTCGAGGGCCAGAGCCACGCCTCGCGCAACGGCCAGGCCGAGATCACGCCCGAGCATGTGCTGCTGGCGCTGCTGGACCAGGCCGACGGCGTGGTGCCGCAGATCATCGCCAAGCTCGGCCGCGAGGTCGGCAATGTCCGCGCCGCCCTGATGGATGAGATCAACAAGCTGCCGCGCCAGAGCGGCTCGCAGATGCAGCCGGGCGTCGGCCAGCGCCTCAACCAGGTCGCCCAGATCGCCGAAAACGAGGCCCAGCGCATGGGCGATGAGTTCGTCTCGACCGAGCACCTGCTGATCGGCCTGAGCAGCGACAAGGTCAAGGGCGGCGCCCAGCGCGTGCTGAACGGCATGGGCGTCACCAAAGACTCGATTTTGGGCGTGCTGACCGCTATTCGCGGCAACCAGCGCGTCACCGATGCCAATCCCGAGGGCAAATACCAGGCCCTTGAGAAATACGGCCGCGACCTGACCGAGCTGGCCCGCCGCGGCAAGCTCGACCCGGTGATCGGCCGCGACGAGGAGATCCGCCGCACGATCCAGGTGCTGGCCCGCCGCACCAAGAACAACCCGGTGCTGATCGGCGAGCCCGGCGTCGGCAAGACGGCGATCGTCGAGGGGCTGGCCGGCCGCATCGTGCGCGGCGACGTGCCCGAGGTGCTGCGCGACAAGACCCTGATCGCCCTCGACTTGGGCGCGCTGGTGGCGGGCGCCAAGTTCCGCGGCGAGTTCGAGGAGCGGCTCAAGGCCGTCTTGCAGGAGGTCACCGGCGCCGAGGGCCAGGTGATCCTGTTCATCGACGAACTGCACACGGTGGTCGGCGCCGGCTCGGCCGAGGGCTCGATGGACGCCTCGAACATGCTCAAGCCGGCGCTGGCCCGCGGCGAGCTGCACACGATCGGCGCCACGACGCTCGACGAATATCGCAAGTACATCGAAAAGGACGCCGCTCTGGAGCGCCGCTTCCAGCCGGTGCTGGTCGGCGAGCCCACGGTCGAGGACACGATCTCGATCCTGCGCGGCCTGAAGGAGCGCTACGAGACCCATCACAACGTGCGGATCACCGACGCGGCGATCGTGGCGGCGGCGACACTGTCCAACCGCTACATCGCCGACCGCTTCCTGCCCGACAAGGCGATCGATCTGATCGACGAGGCGGCGGCCAAGCTGCGGATGGAGATCACCAGCGATCCCGCCGAGCTTGACGAGATCAAGCGCCGCCGCATGCAGCTGGAGATCGAGCGCGAGGCGCTGAAGCGCGAGAAGGACGCCGCCTCCAAGGAGCGCTTGGAGCGCCTGGAGCGCGAGCTGGCCGATCTGCGCGAGCGCCAGTCGGCCTTCGACGCCCGTCTCTCCGGCGAACGCGAGGTGATCAACGCGATCGCCCACGCCAAGGAGCAGATCGACGCCACCCGCGTCCAGATCGAGCAGGCCCAGCGCCAGTACGACTACAACAAGGCCGCCGAGCTGCAGTACGGCCAGCTCAACGGCCTGGAGCGCCAGCTGACCGACGCCGAGGCCAAGCTGCGAGACATGCAGGCCAGCGGCATGCTGCTCAACGAAGAAGTCACCGACGAGGATATCGCCCAGGTCGTCGGCAAATGGACCGGCATCCCGGTCTCCAAGCTGCTGGAGGGCGAGGTCGAGAAGCTGATCAAGATGGAGCAGCGGCTCCACGAGCGGGTGATCGGCCAGGACGAGGCGGTGGCGGCGGTCTCCAACGCGGTGCGCCGCTCGCGGGCCGGCTTGCAGGATCTCAACCGGCCGCTCGGCTCGTTCCTGTTCCTCGGCCCGACCGGCGTCGGCAAGACCGAGCTGGCCCGCGCGCTGGCCGAGTTCCTGTTCGACAGCGAAGAGGCGATGGTGCGGATCGATATGTCGGAGTACATGGAGCGCCACGCCGTGGCCCGTCTGATTGGGGCCCCGCCCGGCTACGTCGGCTACGACGAGGGCGGCCAGCTGACCGAGGCGGTCCGCCGCCGGCCCTACAGCGTCGTGCTGTTCGATGAGATCGAAAAAGCCCATCCCGATGTGTTCAACGTCCTGCTCCAGCTCTTGGACGACGGCCGCCTGACCGACGGCCAGGGCCGGGTCGTCAATTTCAGCAACACGGTGGTGATCATGACCTCGAATCTGGCCAGCAACCGCATTCAGAACCTGGTCGGCGACGAGGCCGCCCTGCGCGAGGCGGTGCTTGAGGAGCTGCGCGACGAGCTGCGGCCCGAGTTCCTCAACCGGATCGACGACGTGATCATCTTCAAGCCGCTGACCCAGGGCGAGATCAGCCACATCGTCGATATCCAGGTCGATCGGCTGGGCGAGCGGCTCAAGGAGCGCAAGCTGAGCCTCCGGCTCACCGACGCCGCGCGACGCCACCTGGCCCAGGTCGGCTACGATCCGACCTTCGGCGCCCGGCCGCTCAAGCGCGCCGTCCAGACCGAGCTGCTCAACCCGCTGGCCCTGGAGATGCTCGGCGGCCGCTTCCCCGCCGGCTCGACGGTCCAGGTCGACGCCCGCAACGGCAAGCTGGTCTTCCAGCCCCAGCCCTAATCGCCGCGCAACCCGCCCGACGCCGCCCGTTTCCCGACGGGCGGCGTTTTGCATGGCAGAATCAGGGGGCGTTTTGCATCTATAGGGGTGAAGTCGTCAGTTGTCAGTCATCAGTCGTCAGGAGAGATGGGCCCCAATCCCCTGACGACTGATGACTGACGACCTATCCGGA
>DASWWB010000217.1:0-13800 GCA_036406115.1 Herpetosiphonaceae bacterium | reverse complement strand
CCGCTGCCGGCGCCGGCGAGGGTGACGGCGAGCGGTTGCTGGCGGAGCGCGAAGGTGGCGGTGACCGCGCGCGCCTGGTCGAGCGTGACGACGCAGCTCCCGGCGCCGGCGCAGGCGCCGCTCCAGCCGGCGAAGGTGGAGCCGACAGCGGGCGCGGCGGTGAGGGTGACGACAGTGCCGTGGCTGAAGGCGGCCGCGCAGGCGGCGCCGCAGTCGATGCCAGCCGGATCGCTGGTCACCGCGCCGCTGCCGGCGCCGGCGCGGGCAACGGCCAGGTCGTGGCGTTGGAGTGTGAAGGTGGCAGTGACAATCGGCGACTGGCCGAGGATGACGGAGCAGGCGCCGGCTCCCGAGCACGCGCCGCTCCAGCCGCTGAAGCGCGAGCCAGCCGCCGGCGCCGCGCTCAGGCTGATTGTCGCGCCGGCCGCCCCGCGCACCTCGCAGGCGGCGCCGCAGTCGATGCCGGCCGGGTCGCTGGTGACCGCGCCGCCGCCATCGCCGGCCCGCCGGACCGCCAGCAGGTCGGTGGGATTGTAGGCCAGCGACAGATACTCGCCGTCGCGCAGATCGACGGTGAAGGCGGCCTCGCCGTTGGCGACGGCGCCCGCGACCAGGCGCGAGGCCGTGAAGCCGGCGTCGGCGCTGACCGCGAGATAGGGCGTCCCAGCCGGCAGCGAGCCGGTCGTCAGCGCGATGCGCACCGTGCCGACCGTCCCGGTCTCGGCGGCGCGCCAGATCCGGCCCAGCCGGTCGTAGCGCAGGGCTCCGTTGGTGATGGGCGTTGTGGTCAGCGCGCCGGCGTTGTCGCCCAGCACCAGGAAGCTGCTGTTGGCGCCGAAGGCGGCGGGATTGGCCGAATCGCTGCCGTTGGCGACGGTGAGCAGCGCGCCGGTGTTGACGCTGCGCGACTGGCGCTGGCTGAGGCCGGAGACATCGTCGCGGCCGATCCCGGCGAGGTTGTGGTGGAAATCGGCGTTGGCCGCCGCGTCCCAGATCACCGCGCCGCCGGAGCTGCGGTAGCTGACGGGCTGGCCGCCGTCGGTTAGCGTCACGCCGTACTTCAGGGCCAGGTAGGACTCGACCTGGCGGCGCTGGGTGTCGCTCAGGCCGTCGGCGTAGACAATCACCTCGGCGATGTCGCCGCGGAAGTACCTGGTGGCGCCGCCGTTGCTTTGGGCCTGGCGGCCGATTGTCAGCGGGCCGCTGGAGGTGGCGTGCGTGGCGCCGTAGGCCACGTTGGCCGCGTCGATCTTGCTGAGCTGCGTGTTGGCGACCGATCCCAGCGCGCCGCCGTTGACCGCCAGGCTGCTGCCGGCGCCGAACGCAAGCTCGTAGGTCAGCAGCGCCGGCAGCGAGCCGGCAGGCGCCGTGGCCTGGATCGCCTGGTTGCCGCCGCTGTTGGACGACGGCGCGTAGGCGGAGGCCGTGCTGGCGCTGTAGGCTAGGCCGTAGCCTTTGGCTTGGAACGCGCCGGCGTCAAGCACCAGATTGTTCGCCCCGCTCACGCCGGTCGGATCGACCATAGCGAAGATGGTCATGCCGGAGCTGCCGGAGCCGGTTTTGACATAGTTCGAGCCGAAATCCAGCAGGTTGGCGGCGGTCGCGCCGAAGGTCAGGGCTGGGTTGCCGTTCACTGCCGCTAGTCGCAGGGTGGGCGCCGTGCCGAGCGTGTTGGCGGCGGTCCAGCCGTTGGCCTGATCGACCCAGCTGGCGACCGACGCCCCGCCAGTCGTCGCCGGGACGCCGGCGTCGGCCTTGAGCCAGACCGCGAGCGACTCGTCGACGCCGCCCGGCATGCGCGCCTTGCTGACCTTGAGCGTGACGGTGTTGGTGTAGGTCCGCTGCTGCTGGTCGCGCATCACGGCGGCCAGGCTGTAGGATCCGACCGCTGGCGGCGTCCAGGTCGCCGCCCAGGTCGTGTCGGTCAGCGGGGCGGCGTAGGGCAGGGTGGCGATCAGCGAGCCGTTGGCGTAGAGCCGCACGTCTTGCAGGCCGCTGGCGGCGAACGCCCCGCCGGTGATCGAGAGCGGCGTCGTCACGGTGACGGGGTCGCCGGCCGTCGGCGAGATAATCAGCACGCTGCTTTGGGCGGTCGCGGGCGGCAGGGCCGCCGTGGCCGTGGCGCAGTGGCCGGCGTAGTCGCAGGCGGTGGCGCTGGCGGTGCCGCTGTGGCGGGCGTAGAAGCGGCAGGTCGCCGTGATCGTTTTGATGCGCTCCGGGCTCGTGTGGTAGCCGTAGCTGACGCCGCTGGCGCCGCACGGCGAGCTGAAAGCCGCCGGATCGATAAACAGGTCGGTGGCGCTGACGGCGTAGTCGGTGTAGGCCGCCGAGCCGCCGCCGCCGCTCGCCGCGCTGATCGAAATCCGCGGCGCCAGGGTGTCGATGCTGCCGCGCCAGGCGATCGATTCGCCGCTCGTATTGGCGAAGGCGTCAAGGCCGCGCAGGTGAATCTGATAGAAATTCTCCAGCCCGGCGGGGATGGTGTAGGCCCAAGTCGAGAGGCCGGCGCCGGCGCTGCCCAGCGCTGCGGCCTGCCAGCTCGGGCTGGCGCTGGCGCCGGTGAAGGCGACAGGCTCCAGCCAGACCTGGGCGGCGGCCACGCCGGCGACATCGGACTGGGCCAGGGCCTGGATTTCGGCCGCCGACAGCGCCCGGCCGTAGACCGTCACCTCGTCCAGCGCGCCGCTGAAGAACTCGGCGCTGCCGCTCGACGAGCCGATGTTGAGCGGCAGGCCGGTCGCCGCGCCGAAGGATTGATCGACCGTGCCAACCGCCGCGCCGTCGAGGTAGCCGGTCCAGCTGTCGCCCGCTTGGACGACGGCGACATGGTGCCACTGATTGGGCGCCAGGTTGACGGTGACCCGGCCGACAGTGTCGCCGTTGTAGATCTCCATCGTCGAGTAATCGTCTTTGATGTGCCAGCTGTAGCGCGCGCCGCCGGGGCCGCGCAGGCCGAGGATCGCCGGATTGTAGCCGTTGGCGCCGCTCGTCCAGCTCGGCTTGATCCAGGCGCTGAGCGTGCCGGCGCCAAGCTCCAGCGTCTCGGTGGCGGCGACGGACAGGCTGGTCCCGGCGGCGAAGGCCAGGCCCCGGCCGAAGACGCCGGCAGTCGGCGCGGGGCAGGCGGCGCAGGTCGCATCGCCGGCGCCGCCGCTGCTCTCGGCGAAGGGCGCGCCGGTCTCCTCGAAGTGGTACTCGGCGACCGCGCCGCCCCACCCTGGCTGCTCGCTCAAGGCGCCGCGCAGGGTCAGGGTGTCGCTGATCAGCCGCTCGGGCAGGCCGGATTGATCGATCTCGACGCTCGGCGGGCGGGCGTCAAGGATAATCTCGGCCTCGCCGCTGAGCAGCCCTGTCGACGCGGTGCCGCCCAGGTTGCCCACGGCGTCGGCCGCCTCGACCTTGACGGTGTAGCGGCCGGCGGGGCGGCTGCCGGCGAAGCGATAGCTGATGGTCCAGTTTGTCCCGCTGAGCGTCGCGTTCTGGGCCAGCCCGTCGCCCGCGATGCGGCCCTGCGAGTCCAGCAGGCTGATCTGAACCGAGTCGCTGGCGACGCCGCTGCCGGCGATGCCGGTTGCGATCGCGGGATCGGCGACCGCGCCGGCCAGGGCGACGGTCCAGGCCAGATCGGCGCCGGGGACCGCCGTCACCTGGCGCCAGGCCTGGGGGTTGGCGACGGTGGCGACGGGCGCGCCGCTGTCGACATACAGGGCGTAGGCGCTGCTGGTGGTCTCGTTGCCGACGGCGTCGACGGCGCGGAAGACCACGCTGTAGGCGCCGGCGCCGCCGTAGCTGGTGGGATCGATCGACGGGCACCAGGCGGCGTTGCTGGTCTCGGCCTCGGCGCAAACCGGGGCGCTGCTCCAGGCGTAGGCGCTGGCGCCGGGGCCTTTGACGCCCATATCGACCAGCGTGACCCGCGAGGTCGGGTCGGTGGCCGCCACCGCCAGCTGGAACTCGCTGTTGGCGCGGTAGGCGTAGTCCGAGAGCAGGCTGACGCTGGGCGCGTCGGCGTCGACCGTCAGGTACGAGGTGGCGCGGGCGCGATACCAGCGCAGGTCGCGCAGATACATCGCGTAGAGCTCGGCGCTGGTCAGCTCGCGGCTGTAGATCGCCAGCTCGTCAAGCTGGCCCGTGAAGAAGTCGCCGAGCGTGCCGTCGGGGGCGGCGCTGGCGCCGACATAGAGCGGGTCGTCGCTGTTGGCGGTCATCGGCGCGCTGCCGTCGACGGTGTCGACGAGCTGGCCGTCGAGGTAGAAGCGGGCGTCGTTGCCGCTGGTGAAGACCAGCGCGACCTGCTGCCAGACGCCCTCGGTCAGCTCGGCCTGGCTGTCGTAGGAGCCGCCGCCGTAGCGCAGCAGCCGCAGCCAGCGGTTCTCGAAGCCGAAGCCGAAGCCGTTGTTGGAGGCGTCGCGGCCGGCGGCGACGAACTGCTGCGGGTTGCTGATCGGATCACCCTCGTCGCTCAGATTCTCGGGCTTGACCCAGCCGACGATCGTGAACTGATTGGTCAGGGCGCCGATCTTGGCGGCGCTGTCGAACTTGACGTAGCCGGCGCCGTCGAACAGCGCCGTGTTGCCGATCTTGCCCTCGGTGCCCGGCGCCGGGTTGCGCTGGTACAGGGGCTCGCTGCCGATGGTCATCGCCACGGTGGCGTTGTTGTCGTTGTCCTGGTAGACGACGCTGGCGGCGCCGGCGGCGGCCATGCTGAGCGCCCGGGTTTCGATCGGCACGGCGGCGCCGCCGACGATCCTGCCGACCGTGAGGCTGTCGCCGGCGCAGAACACGGCGGTCGCGCTGAGCGGCACGGTCGCGCCAGCGCTGAGCGTCGCCGCCGCCAGCCGATCGCCGCCCAGGTCGCCGTACAGCGTCGAGGGCGCGCTGGCCAGATACGAGGCCGACAGGCTGTCGAGCGACAGCGTGGCGCACTGGGTGGTCTTGGGCGCGCCGCTCGCGGCGTTGGGCGAGGAGTCGGCGAAGGTCGTGGCGTCGTCGTCCTCGTCGAACTCCAGCTTGAGCTGGGCGACGGAGTCGGCGTACAGCTCCTGGACCTGGGCCGCGCTCAAGGTGAGGCGGTAGGCCCGCAGATCATCCAGGTAGCCGCGGAAGAAATCGTTGCCGTCGCCGGCGTTGGCGCCGATCGAGGGGAAATAGTTGGAGACGCGGGCGGGATCGGTGCTCCAGCCGCTCAGGCTCAGCGACGCGGCCAGCGCGCCGTTGAGATAGACCCGCGCCATCTTCTCGCTCTCGCTGACCGTGGCGACGACATGGGTCCAGGTGTTCTCGGGCACCTCGAAGGCCAGTTCGTTGCTGACGAGGCCGCCGCTGGAGCTGCCGTTGCTGTCGACGACCACGATCAGCCGGTTGAAATCGAGCTGCACGCCGTCGTTGTCGTTGTTGGCGCGGAAATCGATGATCGTGCCGCTGTCGCCCTTGACCCAAGCCGCGATCGAGACATTCTCTGAGAGGAAGCCGCAGGTGTTGTTCGAGCTGCAAAGATCGAAGGTCAGCTGGTCGCCGTTGCCGTCGAAGTAGGCCGCCCGGTCGGCCTGGCCGCGCAGGCCGGCGGTCGGGCAGCTGTCGGCGCAGGAGACGCTGTCGAGCTTGGAGGCGTTGGCGCCGTAGGCCGAGACATCGCCGACATTCTTGAACTCGGCGGAGCCGGGCACGTCCTCGAAGGGCAGGAAGATCGGCAGGCTGGCGGCGTTGTCGTCGGTCACCGGATAGTCGATCTCGCTCTGGAGCGCGATCGCGGCCTCGACCTCCTGCTGGAAGCGGTGCTTGCTGCTGACGGCGTCGGCGCTGACCTCGGCCGCGCCGCTGACCTCGGCCGCGCCGAGCGCGGGGACGGCGAAGCTCTCGAAGTCGGCGGCGATCTCGATCGCCGGGTAGGTCGTCTGCATCAGGAACGCGATCCCGTCCTGGTCGATGGCCGCCGGGATGCTCAGCACCTCGTCGAGCTGGCCGGAGAAGTTGGCGGCCGCCTCGCCGGCGCCGTTGTTGGTGCGGCCGATGTGCAGGGCGTCGCCGCTGTTGTCGGCGTTGTTGGCGCCGTAGTTGGTTGACGATCGATTGGTCACATCGATTCCGTCAACATAGACCGTGGCGGTGCCGCTGGAGCCGCTTGCGTAGCGCCAGGTGACGGCGACGTGGTGCCAGGCGCCGTCGTTGACCGCCTTGGTGCTGACCATGTAGTTGTTGCCCCAGCCGACGAAGGCCGGCCGGCCGCTGGCGTCGAGGTAGAAGCTTTTCTCGCCGCGCTCCCAGACCCCGTCGCCGTCGCTCTTGGTGACGATGCCGACCTTGGTCCCGGTTGTTTTGACCCAGGCCGCCAGGGTGAAGCTGGCTTTGGCGAGATCGGCCATGCCGGCGTCGGTGCTGAGGTAGTCGCCGCCGTCGAAGGTGAGCGCGCCGCCGAAGCGCCCGGCGCTGGCGTAGGCCGGGCAGCTTGCCGCCGCGGCGCAGGCCGCCGCCCGGGCGTCGTTGACCCGGTTGATCTGCTCGAAGTCGAAGGCCGGCGCGTCGAAGCTCAAGCCGTAAGCGTTGGGGATCGAGAGCGAGTCCATGCCGCCGCTGAAGGGCGAGGCGCCCGCCGTCGTGGTGCCCAGCCGGCCCGCGCCGATCTTCAGGACCGAGATGTTGCTCATGCTGTAGGTGGAGTCGTAGGCGCCGTTGACATACAGCTGATAGGTGCTGTTGGCCGACGAGGTGTAGCCGACGCGGAACTTCAGCTCCAGCTTGACCCAGGTGTTGAGGGTGCTGCTGCCGAAGGCGAAGGTGCTCACGCGGCCGGTCCACCAGTGCGTCACGTCGGCCACCACATGGCCGCTGGAGTCGAGGTAGATGTCAAGGCAGTCGTCGGTGCTGGAGCAGGTGGAGTCAAGCAGATAGGCCCGGTTGCCGCTGCCGGGGAGCGCCGCGACCTTGACCCACAGCGTGATGCTGGCCTCGTTGCCGGCGCTGATCGAGCCGCTGCTGGTGAGCGGCAGGTAGTCGTCAACCCCGTCGAAGGTCACCGACTGGTTGCTGTAGCCGCTCTGGCTGTAGGCCGGGCATGTCGCTGCGGCGGCGCATACCACGGCGGCGCCGGTGCCGCCGGTGTTGTAGAAGTAGGTGCCGTCGTAGTCGTAGCCCTCGTCGAAGGCCAGGCCCAGCACCGCGTTGTCGTCGCCGTCCAGCGCCTGGACATCGTCGAGGCTGCCCTGGAACGAGGCCGCCCCGCTCTGCGCCGCGCCGAAGCGGCCGTTGCCGATCTCCACGCCCGGCCAGATCGAGTAGGCCATCAGGCTGTCCTGGGCGCCGTTGACGTAGAGCCGGCTCGACCCGGTCGCCGACGAGGGCGTCGCCTGCACCGTCAAGCGGACCTCGACCCAGGTGTTGAGGTGGCTTGCGAACGAGTAGACGGTCTGGTGCGGGCTGCGCCAGCTGTAGTCGTAGGTCGAGCCGTTGTAGTAGGAGCTGGGCGTGCTGCCGGCGACCTCGAAGACCAGCTTGCCGCTGCTGTTCAGATAGACCTTGAGCGCGCCGGCGCTGGCGAGGTTGCTGGCGTAGACCGAGGCGGTCTTGCCGGCCGCCGGCAGCGCGCCGACTTTGATCCGGAACGAGAATTCGCGCACGCTTTGATCATCGTCGTCGAGGTTGACGGTCGAGATTTGCAGCGGAAGATCGACATAATCATCGACGCCATCGAAAGCTGCTGCCAAATCGCTGCCGGAGACAATCTCGTCGCTGGGGCAGGTCGAGCCGAGGCAGCTCGCGGTGCTTGAGGCGCCGCCGGTGTTGGCGAAGATCTGCTTGCGGTCGAGATCCTCGAAGCGCAGCGCCAGCTCCGGCGCGGCGATCGCCGGATCGACAGTCAGCGAGTCGGCGGTGAGGTGGCCGTTGGCGGCTTGGGCCGGCAGCGCGTTGCTGATCGAGGCCGAGTAGGCCAGGCCCGCGCCCGGCGCCAGCAGCAGATCGTCGGGGTTGTAGCGGCCGTCCATCAGCGCGTCGATCTCATCAGCCGAGAGCGCCCGGTCGAACAGCGCGGCCTCGTCGATCCCGCCCTTGAAATAGTTGTCGACCCGGCCGATGTCGTAGCTGGCGTTGGCCGCGGGCGTTTTGCCGGCGAACTGGGTCGGCGCCAGCACGGCAGCGCCGTTGACATAGACGATGTAATTCGTGCCGTCGAAAGTCGCCGCGACGTGGTTCCAGGCGTTGGCAGTCAGCACGCTGCCGGTGTTGAAGGCGATCCACTGCGAGCCGGTGCCGAAGCCGCCGTGGATTTTGGTCTTGTCGTTGACCCACAGGCTCGGCGCGCGGCCGTTCACGCCGTTGGCCTGGCTGCCCATGATGCCGTGGAAGCCGGTGTCCGTGGCGGTCGGGTAGATCCACGCCGCCTGGGTGAAGGCGCCGCCGGCGAAATCGATGTCCAGGGCGCCGGTGACATAATCGTTGCCATCGAAGCTGGCGCCCGAGCCGTAGCGTCCGCTCGCGCCGGCTGTCGGGCAGGCGGCGGCGGAGGGGCATTGCAGCGCATGGCCGCCGCCCGAGCTGTCGGCGAACGAATCGCTGCCCGCCGTCTCGCCGAAGCGCGCCAGCAGCGCCGGGGCGTCGGTCTCGCCGGCGCTCAGATCGTCGAACTGGATGAGATCGTCGATCAGCGACGGATCGGTCGCCACCCACGGATTGAAGCCGAAGGTGTATTCCTCAAGATCGCTTAGCGAGTCGTCGTCGGCGTCGAGCGAGTCGGGGTCGGACCAGACGCGGCCGAGCTGCGCGCCGCCGCCGAGGCCGGCGTAGGGCACGAGCCAGCCCTGCTTGACCTCGACGTAATCGTTGAGGCCGTCGCCGTCGCTGTCGTCGTCGGTCGGGCTGGTGCCGCTGTCAAGCTCATAGCTGTCGCTCAGGCCGTCGCCGTCGCTGTCGGCCTGGTCGGGATCGAGCCCGGCGCTCAGCTCGTAGCTGTCGCTCAGGCCGTCGCCGTCGCTGTCGTAGCGCGTGTCGTCGGGATCGGCGCCGCCCAGCCCGGCGCTGAGCAGGCCGTCGCCGTCGAGGTCGCGCTGGGCCGGCAGCGGCAGATCGTCGCTGCTGTTCCAGTCCATCGCCGCGAACTCGCCGACGGTGTCGGGCAGGATGTCGAAGGTCTGGTATTCGCCCAGGTTGATGTGGCTGGAGCCGCTGTTGCCGTAGATTTCGCAGTCGGCCTCGAAGCCGAAGGCCAGCCAGCAGCCCTCGTACGGCTCGACATAGGCCTCGGTCAGGTAGAGGTAGCCGTCGAAGGTGCGGTTGACGCCGGCGCGGATTGAGCTGAGCGGGATAGGCGAGCTGAGCGCCGCCTCGCCTGTCGCCTGGATGCGCCGGCCGGAGAGCACTTGCCACTCGTTGGGCATGGCGTCGAGGCCCAGGCCGCTGTGGCGGTCGGTCGCGCTCTGCTGGAGATAGTAGCGGAAGGTGGCGCGGCGGGCGTCGCGGTTGCTGGCGCCGGAGTAGTAGGCCAGCGTGTTGGTCACGCCGACGGTGAAGGTGATCGAGTTGGCCTCTGTGTAGCCTGCGTCCTCATCCAGCAGGGCGACGCTCTTGACCGCGAAGTCGAGCCGGTCGGACGAGTCAAGGTTGGAGATGATGTAGTCGACATCGTACAGCTCGCCGGCGATCCACTCGGTCAGCCAGCCGGAGAAGCCCTGCACGTCGAACAGCGAGAGGATGAGATCGATGATCGCCAGCAGGCCAACGATCAGGGGGCCGACGAGCGGGATGAACTCCAAGACCAGCATGATGAACAAGACGATGGTCGCCGCGATCGCCATCGCCAGCGCCTCGTTGAAGGCGTTGGAGCCGGCCTTGAACTCGCCAGTGCCGAGCTGGTAGAAGAAGACGCCCCAGATCGCCGCGAAGGCGATGGCGTTGGTCACCGCGCCCAGCGAGCGATTGGCCTTGGCCACGCTTTGAAGCGTGTCGAGCGTCTTGGCGATGCCCGAGACGGTCTGGACGACCCGCGTCATCTGGCGCACGACCATCACCGTCCGCATCGTCACCAGGACCAGCGCCCCCGCCGCGACGATCACGCCGCCGACCTCGACCAGCGTGTCGTTGCCCAGGGCGTAGCCGGCGATGATCAGCAGCCCGCCGACCACGGTCAGGCCGACCGTGGCGCCGATCGCGAAGCTCAGGCCCGACTCCAGCATCCTGAACTCATGCACCGCCGCGCGCGAAAAGACGGTCCCGGCCATGGCCTTCTGGAACTTGGCCCACTTATCGACCGAGGTGTAGCTTTTCTTGAGCGTGGAGAAGACCTGCGACATGCTGTCCATGAATTCCTGGGCCATGGCCGCCGCGCCGTCGGTGGCGCCGGGGCCGGTGCTGGCGAACCAGACCGGCTCGTAGTCGGCCTCGGTCAGCGCGCCGTCGCTGGCGGCCCAGACCGGCTCGCCGTCGATCTCGGCAATGCCCAGCAGGCCTTGGTTGAGCGCCGCGTAGTAGAGCTGGGCCCAGATCAGTTTGCCGGCTGCCTCGTCGGCGTCGTAGCCGGTCGGAATGAAGTTAGGATTGTCCTCAAGCGTGCTTTTGAGCAGGTCCAGGTAGGACTCGATGTCGTAGTTGTCCCAGTCGCCGTCGCTGTATCGGTAGGGCGCCCAGTTCATGGCGGCGACGGTGATGGTCTCCACGCCGGCCAGATCGAGCGTCACGGCGCCGCCGGCCAGCGCGGCGTCCGCCAGGTTGGCGGAGCGGTTGGTCTTCTCCTGGGCCACCATGAAGGTCGGATTGGCGCTGGCGGCGTAGGGCGCGAAGGTTGTCGTCAGCAGGGCCATGGTCTCGGTCATGGCGATGGATGAGAGATAGCCCTCGTGCAGGTACTCGTGGGTCTGGACGCGCACGATGCCTGCGCCGCCGGACCACTCGCTGACGGCGGCGGCCAGGTTGTCGACCCGCACGTCGCGCTCTCCGTCGCCCTGGCAGACCGTCCCGGCCAGCGTGTCGCAGTCGCGGGCGCGCAGGAAGGTGTTGTTCATGTTCCAAGAGACCATCCACAGCTGGTCGTCAAGCGCGAGGTCGTCGTCGGCCGCCGGGTCTTCGTAGAGGATGGCGGCGCTGGCGCCGTGGTCCTCGCTGACCGAGAGGCCGGCCAGGGTCCAGCTCTCGTCGTAGATCTGGATGACGCTCAGGCTGTCGGCGCGCTCGCAGGTTGCGGGGTCGGCGCTGGCGTCGACGCACGAGTCGGTGATCATCTGGACCATCCAGATCATCCGCACCTGCTGGTCGCTGCCCCAGCTCGCCACGCCGCCGGAGCCCTGCTCGGGATAGTAGACCATCCTGGCGCCGAACGCGCCCAGCCCGGCGCCGCTGGCGTTGGGGACCAGGGTCAGCGGCACGTAGGCGACGAGGTCGCCGGAGGTTTCGTCGGCGTCGCGGACGCTGATGCCGTATGGCGCCAGCTCGGTCGTGTCGAGCCAATCGCCCACCGCCAGGCCCTGGGTCCGGTCGACGTTGCTGTAGGCGCTCTTGACGGGCAGATTGGCGTAGTGGCCGCTGGCGTAGGGGATGTTGATCTCCAGCATCGGCACCAGCTTGATGTCGCCGTAGTCGGCGTTGGCGTCGGTGCTTTTGATCGCGCTGTTGGCGGTGCTGGCGAAGGTCGTGTCGAGGCCGCGCTGGATCTGGCCGGCGGTGTCGGCTGACGGCCAGTCGAGGATGCGCGACGAATAGGAGAGATGCTCGGGATCGGTCGGGCGCAGCTGGAAATCCACCAGCACGGGCTTGCCGGTTTGGAGATTGTCGATTCGCAGCGCGAGCGGATTGGCGTCGCTGAAGGTTTCGCCGCCGCTGACGGTCGGCGAGAGATCGACCTCGTCGTCGACGCCGTCGCCGTCGTTGTCGTTGTCGAAGACATCAGGCTCGCCGTCGCCGTCGGTGTCGGGGCAGATCGCGGCCGCGTTCGGGCTGCCGTCGGCGCTTGACCAGACGGCGCAGTCGGCGCTGTCGATCAGGCCGTCGTAGTTGCTGTCGGCGCTGAGCGGGTCGAGGTACCACTGGGCGCCGTTGTAGCTGAAGCCCCCGACCTCCAACCCGTCGTCGATCGAGTCGCCGTCGCTGTCGGCGTTGGCGGGCAGCAGGCCGAGCTCGTTGACCTCGGCGCCGTCGCTCAGGCCGTCGCCGTCGGTGTCGCGGGGATCGGCCACCCCGGCGCAGGCGCTGGAGGTCGAGCTGGCGGCGGGGCAGGCGCTCCAGGCCTCCTCGTCGCTGTCCGATAGGCCGTCGCCGTCGCTGTCGGTGCCGTCGTCGCTGGCGGCGGGCGGCGCAGCGGGGCCGAGCGCTGTCGGCGCGGTGGCGCGGGGCCGGTCCAGCGGGTTTTGATGGGGATCGCGGGGCTGCTTGAGCGCTGCGAGGGCCGCCGCTCGCTGATCATCCTGCTCCCCCTGGGCGGCCTGGGCGTCTTGGGCGGCCTGTTGCTCGCTACCGAG
This sequence comes from Herpetosiphonaceae bacterium, assembly GCA_036406115.1. Taxonomy (GTDB): domain Bacteria; phylum Chloroflexota; class Chloroflexia; order Chloroflexales; family Herpetosiphonaceae; genus DASWWB01. Next base: position 1,363 of record DASWWB010000217.1, on the reverse strand, counting down.
CGCGGCGGCGGTCTGGGCGCTGAGCAGCGGCGAGACCAGCAGCGCGGCGATGACGGCGGCGGCGACGGCGGTCTGGACGCGGCGGCTGCGCCAGTGGCGCACGGCGAGGAGCAGCGCGAACAGCTGGATCAGCCAGGGCAGGACGGCCTGGGCCGCGCCGCGCAGCGCCGGCAGGGCGGCCTCGGCACGGTAGCCGAGCCAGCCGAGCGGCGACTGCCAAAACGGCGTCGACGCCAGGGCCAGGCGCTGGCGGTCGAAGTCGAGATAATCGGTGGTGAGGCTGGCGCTGACCGTCGCGCCGCTGGCCTGGGCCGGCAGGGTCAGATCGAGCGTCAGCCGGCGGGGCAGGCCGTCGCCGTCGAGCCAGATTTCGCCGCTGCCGGCCATGCCGCGATAGGCGTCGCTGGCGCCGATCTGCATATCCAGCGGCAGCTTGCCCTGTTCGCGGAGCCGCCGCTCAAGCTTGGTGCGCATGTAATCGGCGAAGGCGTCGCCGTCGAAGGCGAACACGTAGCGCTGAAGCTCCACGCGCACCGCCCCCAGCTCGCGGATGTCGGGGCCGGCGGCCTCGATCTGGCTGGCGCCGGCCAGGAAGCCGAGCGGATCGCCGCCCGGGGCGAAGGTGTCGCCGACATCGTCGATCTCTCGCCACGGCCCGCCGCCCTGGCGGCCCCGGGCGCGCCCGCCCTCCATCTCGACCTCCAGCGCGTCCGCGGCGGCGCCGGATCCGTCCGGCCACAGCTTGAAACTCAGCAAGCCGCGCTGCTGATCGACCCGGCCCTCGACCGCCAGCCGGTCGGTGTGCTGGTTGGAGCCGCCGGCGGCGGCCAGGCTCGGCGCGGTCCTGGTGGTCTGGCGCACGGCGGCCTGGTATTGGTAGCTGCCGCTGGCCTGGGCCAGCCGCCAGGCCTGTTCGATCGCGGCGCCGGCCTGCTGCTGGCGGGCTGGGGCCAGGGCGAGGACGCCGGCCCCCGCCAGCGCGACGGCGAGCAGGATCATGAGGCGCGGGAGGGTTCGGCGGACGGGCGATGATGAGCGCATGGCAGCAATCCTCAATACAGTGCGGCGGGGCGAACGCCAGCGGACAGCGCGCCGCCTGGCGCATTCCGGCGCCAGGCAGCGGTGTGCGGGAGATTCAGCGGCAAAGGGCTTGTGATGGGGCAAGTATAGCGGGTGCGGCGCGGCGGCGGCTATCGTACGGCTTCGATCTTTCTGTCGAACTTGTACGATGCCCGCCGCGTGCTACAATCGCGCCATGATTGCCCACACGCTGCTTGACGCCGCCTGGCTGGCGCCGATCGCCGCCGCCGACCATGGCCTGGGCGCGCCGGTCGCCTGCCGGCTGCTGGCGAGCGGGCTGAAC
>DASWWB010000216.1:0-3259 GCA_036406115.1 Herpetosiphonaceae bacterium | reverse complement strand
AGCGATAAAACGAGCGCAGGCAGGCCAGCTTGCGCGCGATCGTCGAGCGGGCCGCCCCCGAGGCCTGGAGAAAGACCACGAAACGCCGCACATCCTGGCGGCCGGCGGCCTGCCAGTCCAGCGCCTCGGCGGCCACAAAGCCGGCGAACTGCGCCAGGTCGCTGCGGTAGGCGTCGAGCGTGTGGGCCGAGAGGTTGCGCTCGGCGCCCAGGTAGCGCAAAAAGCTGGTGATTGCGGCGTCCATGCTCATCACTCGGTGAGATCGACCTGGCTGATGAAGTGTTGCAGGTTGTTGAGCTTGAGTTCCTGGAGCAGCTTGCCGGGCAGCTCGATGATGCCGATCTGGTGCTCGTAGGCCGCCAGATGCTTGAGCAGCATCAGCGCGACGATTTTGGTGTGCTGGGGGCTCATCTGGACCCGCGACACGATCTCCGGCGGCAGGCCCGGCTCGCGCGGATTGTCAAGGCGGGCGAACTCCAGGATGAAATCGTAGACCCCGCCCTGGATGAGGAACTGGTTGGCGTAGTGGGCCGGCGGCAGTTTGTCGTCCATTGTCTGTCTCCTCTGCGCGAAGCGATCATTGCATGGCGCCGCGGGCGTCGCATCCCCCAAAATACTGAGCGCGGGCTGACCGGGCCCAGCCCGGCCAGCCCGCGCCAAGCGCCGCCGATCAGCCGCGGAAGAACTTGACGTCGTAGCCCAGCCAGCGCAGCTCATTGGGCTTCTGGCGCCAATTTTCGCGCACCTTGACCCAGAGATCAAGATAGATCGGCTGGCGCAGCGCGCGCTCGATCTCGTAGCGGGCGGCGGCGCCGATCTTTTTGAGCATCGCCCCGCCGGCGCCGATGATGATGCCTTTCTGCGAGGTTTTCTCCACCGCGATATTGGCCCGGATGTAGAGCATCTTCTCGCGCTGCTCCCACTCCTCGACCTCGACCGCCACCGAGTGCGGGATCTCGTACTCAGTGTTGAGCATCACTTTCTCGCGGATCATCTCGGCGATCAGCCCGCGCTCCGAGACATCGGACAGCTGATCCTCGGGATACAGCCGCGGGCCGACCGGCAGCCGCTGGATGATCTCCTCGAGCAGCGTCTCCAGCCCCAGCCGGTCGCGGGCCGAGACCGCCACCTCGGCCTGCCAGTCGCCCAGCTCGCGGAATCGGCGCAGATTGACATCGGCCAGGCGGGTCGCATCGACTTTGTTCAGCACCAGGATGTGGGGCTGGCGCGAGGCCATGACCAGCGCCGCGATCTCGCGGTCGGCGCGGTTCGGCGGCTCGCTGATGTCGACCACGAAGCAGATCACGTCGGCGTTGGGGATGGCGCGCTGGGCCACGTCGACCATGAACGAGCCGAGGCGGTGGCGCGGCTGGTGGATGCCCGGCGTGTCGACGAAAACCACCTGCGCGTCGGGGCCGTTCAGGATGCCGCGGACCGGCACGCGGGTCGTCTGGGGCTTGGGTGAGACAATCGAAATTTTCTGGCCCAGATAGGCGTTAAGCAGGGTCGATTTGCCCACGTTGGGCTTGCCGACCAGCGCGACGAAGCCGGAGCGCACCTGCTCGGCGCTGAGCGGGCTCCCGGCAGGCTCCCGGGGCGCGGCGGGAGCCTCGTCCTCGGCCGCGCCGGCGGGCGCCGCGCGCTCCTCGTCGTCCTCCTCATCGTCCTCGAACTCGCCGTCCCCTTCCTCGAACGGCACCAGCAGCGGCTCCAGCGCGGCAAGCCGGCCGGCGACCTCGAACTCGATCATCGACTGGGCTTCGAGGCCGATCAGGCGGCCTTTGCCGTCGAGATCGAGGACCGCGCCGTAGGGCAGCTCCTCCTCGCCGGCGACCGGATTGGCGGCGAAGCTGAGCGTCAGCGCGCGCCGCCCGGCGTCGAAGGCGACGCCCTCGTGGGCCAGCGCGTGGCTGAGCGCCGGCGCGCCCAGATCAGCATCAAGCTCGACGCGCAGCCCGACCAGCTGGCCGGCGTCGTCGAGCAGGTAGGCGCCCGGGCACTCGCGCTCGTCGGCGTCGTCGCCCTCGGTGATCTCGGTGAAATAGCAATACAGGGAGCGGGCGTCTTCGTCAAAGGTCAACTCAAGCATGGGGCTCTTTCTACGGCGACGGCGTCACCGGGATAACCGTCCCGCTCAGCCCGCCGGGCGCCGTGGCGGGCGCGGGGGTGGACCCGCCGCCCTGGGGCGTCACAGTCGGGGCGGCCGGCGGGCGGGTCGGATTGACCGGCGCGCCGGGCGTGGGGACATTCGTTGGCGGAGCGCACTCGGACACTTTGCTCACATACACGGTGACCGAGGTATAGTAATTCAAGGATTTCAACAGGTCCGTCACGTTCTGATGGGCCTCGGCGGCGGCGCGATCGAGCACGCCGCCCTCGCAGGCGGAGGCCAGGATCGACTCTTCGGCGTAGATCCGGGCCTGGGTTTCAAGATTGACATCGCCCTTGCTCAGCCAGCCGCGCTCGCGGTCGTAGATCCGGGTCTCGTTGTTGTCGATCTTGCTGTAGATGATCCGGGCCGGCGGCAGCGTCATCGTGATCGCAGTGCCGTTGGTAACGATCATATCGTCGCGCAGCTGGCCCATATCGATGCCGCCCGCCACCTCGCCGCGCGCCTGGAGCAGGATGCGGTCGCCGAACAGCAGGTTTTGCAGCAGATTGCCGCCGACCTCGGCGTTGATCAGCTGGTCGGCGTGGTAGGAAAAGGTGATCCACTCGTTGCGCGCCCGCAGCTGCTGGACGATCGCCGGACCCGGCGCCGTGACCTTGGGCTCGGGCTTGGCCATCAGCGCGTCCAGCGGGTTGAAGACGTTAAACATCATCAGCACGATCAACACAGCCACGCCACCAAGGATCACAAATGTCAGCTGGCTCATGCAGCTGGGTCCGTTTCGTCGATACATCAGCGGCTCCTTTGCGATGCTCAAGGCCCGTTCTGCCTTTCAGTATACCCGAAAAGCCCCGCCGGGTCGCGGCCCGCTCCCTGCTATGAATCGCCGCGGCAACCATCACGCGAGGAGGCAGCGATGAGCGACCCGTTGTTCAAAGACAGCGATGAGATTGAGGCGACCTACGGCGGCGACGCCGGCAAAGGCGAGCAGCCCACCAACCCGCCGATTGTCTTCCGGCCCGAGCGCGAGGGCTCGGTGATGCCGACCCCGCCGCTGCGCGCTGACGAGGAGGGGCTGCGCTCGGAGCCGCTGTTCCACGGCGCCGTCGGCGGCGACAACGCCACCAGCGCCGCGCCCCGGCTCGATCC
>DASWWB010000215.1:0-12606 GCA_036406115.1 Herpetosiphonaceae bacterium | reverse complement strand
GAGCGTGATCGTATGGTCGTAGGCGGCGCCGGGATCGGTGGGCAGCGTGCGCCAGTGCGCGACAGCGGCGTCCCAGGCCTCGCCCTGGGGGGCGCGGGGGCGGCCCTTGAGCCAGGCGAAGGTTGTCTCATCGGGGGCGATCATGCCAGCGCGGGCGCCGGCCTCGATCGACATATTGCAAATCGTCATGCGCTCCTCCATCGAGAGAGCGCGGATCGCGGAGCCGGTGTACTCCAGGACATAGCCGGTGCCGCCGCCGACGCCGATCTGGGCGATGATCGCCAGGATAATGTCCTTGGCAGTCACGCCGGGGCCGAGCTCGCCGTCGATGCGGACCTCGCAGGTTTTGGGCTTGTGCTGGAGCAGGCACTGGGTGGCGAGGACGTGGCTGACCTCGCTGGTGCCGATGCCGAAGGCCAGCGCGCCGAACGCGCCGTGGGTGGACGTGTGCGAATCGCCGCAGACCACCGTCATGCCGGGCTGGGTGAGGCCCTGCTCGGGGCCGATCACATGGACAATGCCCTGGTTGATCGTGCCCAGCTCATAGAGCGGGATGCCGAACTCGGCGCAGTTGGCGCGGAGCTGATCGAGCTGATTGCGGGCGACCGGATCGGTGACCGGGATAATCCCGTCGGCGCCGCGCGGCGTGGTGGGCGTGCTGTGGTCCATCGTGGCCAGGGTTTGATTGGGCCGGCGGACCGTGAGGCCGCGCTCGCGCAGCACCGTGAAGGCCTGCGGCGACGTTACCTCGTGGATCAGGTGGAGATCGATGTAGAGCGTGGCGGGCGACTCGGCGTCGGCCTGCTGCACGATATGGGCGTCCCAGACTTTCTCGAAAAGTGTTTTTGGCATGGGGTTCTCCGTATTGCTAAGGATTTGTTTTAGGGGTCAGGGGTCAGGGATCAGGTCGGGTGGGGCGGCTTGCGGGCGCCGTCCGGGGCCTTTCGAATACTATGAGCTACGGGTCTGGCCTGACCCCTGACCCCTGACCCCTGACCCCTACTCCCCGTACTCCAGCCAGCCCCAGCGATCCTCGGTCTCGCCGGTGAAAAGGCCGAAGAAGGCTTGTTGGAGCGCGGCGGTGACGGGGCCGCGGCGGCCGGCGCCGATCGTGACGCCGTCGACCGAGCGGATGGGCGAGACCTCGGCGGCGGTGCCGGTGAAAAACAGCTCATCGGCCAGATAGAGCGCCTCGCGCGGCAGGTTCTGCTCGCGGACCTCGAAGCCGTGCTCCTTGGCGAGCGTCAGCACGCTGTCGCGGGTGATGCCGGGGAGGATCGAGGCGGTGACCGGCGTGGTGTAGATAACATTGTCGCGGATCAGGAACAGATTCTCGCCGGAGCCCTCGCTGAGCATGCCGCCGCTGTCGAGCGCGATGCCCTCGACATAGCCGTGGCGGCTGGCCTCCATCACCACCAGCTGGGAGGACAGGTAATTGCCGCCGGCCTTGGCCATGGTGGGCAGCGTGTTGGGCGCCGGGCGGGTCCAGGAGGAGACGCAGACATCGACGCCCAGCTCGAGCGCCTCGGCGCCGAGGTAGGCTCCCCACTCGATGGCGGCGATCATCGTCTCGACCGGCGAGCCGAGCGGGTTGACGCCGAGCGTGCCGTAGCCGCGCCAGGCCAGCGGGCGCAGATAGGCCGATGTGAGAGCGTTGTCGCGCAGCAGCGCGTGCGAGGCTGCGGTCAGCTCGGCGGCGGAGTAGGGCAGCTCCATGCGGTAGATCTTGGCCGAGTCGTAGAAGCGGCGCAGGTGGGGCTGGAGCCGGAAAATCGCCGTGCCGCGCGGCGTGGCGTAGGCGCGGACGCCCTCGAAGATCGACGAGCCGTAGTGCAGCGCGTGGCTCATCACGTGGACCGTGGCGCTCTCCCACGGCACCAGCTCGCCGTTCATCCAGATGGATTTGGTGGATTGGATGGGCATGGTTGTTCCTTTGAGATTCAAGGGGTCAGGGGTCAGGGATCAGGCCGCGCTTGGCAATCATTGCATTCCCTGGCGTTATGCGGCGTGCCGTCGCACTCCGATTCTTGGCCGCCGCCCTCCCCGTCCGCATTTCTACTCCGATAATCAAATCTAGCCGGCGACCTCCGCCAGAACCTCCCTGACCCCTGGCCCCTGATCCCTGACCCCTATTTCTCCGCGCGCCAGCGGCAGCTCCAGCGAATCCGCCAGGGCCTGCCAGCTGGCCTCGATGATATTGGTCGAGCAGCCGACGGTGGCCCAGCGCTCGTCGCCGCGGGCGGCTTCGAGCAGCACGCGGGTGGTGGCGCCGGTGGCGGAGGCGGTGTCGAGGATGCGGACCTTGTAGTCGACGAGATGGACATCGGCGAGCTGGGGGTAGGAGGGCAGCAGGGCCTTGCGCATCGCCTGGTCGAGGGCGTTGACCGGGCCGTTGCCCTCGGCGGCGGTGTGATAGACCTGGCCGCCGACCCGCAGCTTGACCGTCGCCTCGGCCAGCATCTCGACCCCGCGGCGCTGCTCGACCACGACCATCACATCGAGCAGCTCGAAGGGCGGGACATAGCCGGGGGCGGCGCGGCGGACCAGCAGCTCGAACGAGCCCTCGGCGGCCTCGAACTGGAAGCCCTGGCTCTCCAGCGTTTTGATCCGGTCGAGCACCGCGCGCTCGACACCGGCGGCGGCGACCCCCAGCTCCTCGGAACGCATCCGCACATTGCCGCGGCCGGCCAGCTCGCTGACCACCACCCGCTTGCGGTTGCCGACCAGCGCCGGGTCGATGTGCTGGTAGGAGTGCTCGACCTTGGCCACCGCCGCCACGTGGATGCCGCCCTTGTGGGCGAAGGCGCTGTTGCCGACATAGGCCGCGTGGTCGTCGGGATTGAGGTTGGCGGTCTCGCTGACCAGCCGCGACAGCTCGGTCAGGCGGGCCAGTTGCTCGGGGGCGACGCAGGGCCGGCCCAGTTTGAGCTGCAAATTGGGCACGATGGCGATCAGATTGGCGTTGCCGCAGCGCTCGCCGTAGCCGTTGACCGTGCCCTGCACCTGGTCGCAGCCGGCCTCGATCGCCGCCAGCGAGTTGGCGACCGCCAGCTCGCCGTCGTTGTGGGTGTGGATGCCGAGCGGGGTCGACAGGCTGGCGCGGACCTCGCCGACCACCCTGCCGACCCAGCCCGGCAGCGAGCCGCCGTTGGTGTCGCAGAGCACCACCCAGTCGGCGCCGGCCTCGGCGGCGGCCGTGACCGTCGCCAGGGCGTAGGCGGGATCGGCGCGGTAGCCGTCGAAAAAGTGCTCGGCGTCGTAGATCACCTCTTTGCCGTGCTGCTTCATCCAGGCCACGCTGTCGCGGATCATGGCCAGATTCTCGGCGAGCGTCGTCTCCAGCACCGCCGTGACGTGGAGCGTCCACGACTTGCCGACCAGCGTCACGACCGGCGTGCGGGCGTCGAGCAGCGCCTGGAGATTGGGATCGTCGGCGGCGCTGGTGCCGGCCCGGCGGGTCGAGCCGAAGGCCGCGATTTTGGCGTGCTGCCAGTCCATGCGGCAAGCCTCGGCGAAAAACGCCGCGTCTTTGGGATTGGAGCCGGGCCACCCGCCCTCGATGTAGTGCATGCCGAAGCGGTCCAGCTCGCGGGCGATCTTGAGCTTGTCAGCCACCGAGAGCGAGAGCCCCTCGCGCTGGGTGCCGTCGCGGAGCGTGGTGTCATATAAAAAGACCATTGGCGTCTCCAAGGTTTTGGGCTAGGGATCAGGGATCAGGGATCAGGCCGAACCACAGCATTGTGAGCGCCACCCTGAGCGTTGCGCGGGCTACCAAAGCCGGTCGCCTGATCCCGCCGTTGCGTATTTCAGAACCGCCGCCGTTTCGATGAACATGATCCGTCCCTAGCCTCGACAGCCGGCGGCCCTAGGCTGCGCTATCGGCTGCTGAAGACTAGCCCTGACCCCTGACCCCTGACCCCTGATCCCTCACATAGCTCCCGAACACCTTCACCCAGGCCGCCAGCCGCTCCAGCTCGCGGAGGACGGCGGCGACGGGCTCGTCGCGGCGGTGGCCCTCCAGGTCGATCAGAAAGACATAGTCGCCGAGCTGGCCTTTGGCCGGGCGGGACTCGATCTTGGTCAGATTGATGCTGGCGGCGGCGAACAGGCCGAGCGCCTCGTGCAGGGCGCCGGCGCGGTTGTGGCGCACGCGGATGGCGAGCGAGGTCTTGTCGCGGCCGGTCGGCGGCGCGTCGCTGTGGGCCAGGACCACGAAGCGGGTCAGGTTGGCGGCGCTGTCCTGGACATCGCGGGCCAGCAGGTGGGCGCCGGCGCGCTCGGCGGCCAGCAGCGTCGTCAGGGCGGCGGCGGGCCGCTGATCGGCCAGCGCCTCTTGGAGCGCGGCGGCGGTGCTGAGCGCGGCGACCGTGGCGACGTTGGGCAGGCAGCGCTCGACGAAGCGGCGGCTCTGGCCCAGCGGCTGCGGGTGCGTGTGGAGCACCGCGATCTCCTGGAGCTGGAGGCCGGCGCGGCAGGCCAGCATATGGCGGATCGGGATCACGATCTCCCGCTGGATGCGCAGATCCGTCTCGTGGATCAGCACATCCAGCGTCGTGCTCACCGCGCCCTCCAGCGAGTTCTCGATCGGCAGCACGCCGGCGTCGGCGGCCCGGGTCTCGACGGCGGTGACGACGGCGGGCATGCTGGCCAGCGGCAGGAGGGTCGCCCCGTCCTGGCCGGCCAGCTGTGCCGCCTGCTCGCTGAAGGTGCCGGGCGGCCCCAGGAACGCGAGGCGCCGGGGCAGGTCGCCGGCCATCACTCCGCCGCCTGGCCGAGCGCCGAGCCGCCGAACAGATCGACGCTGTGCAGCGGCAGCTCGGCGGCGTAGCGCGAGGCCGTGTCGGCGCGCAGCCGCTCCTGGCGGGCCTGGAGCAGCTTGTTGAGCGCCGCGACGTAGGCCTCGGCCGCCGCCACGATGATGTCGAGGTTGACGCCGTAGCCCTTCCAGACGCGGCCGTTCGCGTCTTTGGGGCTGCCGTTGCGCTGATTCTCGCGCTGGCCCTCCTGGACCTGGACCGAGACCTCGCCGACCGCGTCGATGCCCTCGGTGATCGCGTTGACCGCGAACTCCAGCAGTGTGACCGGCGTCTGCACGACCTTGTTGATCGCGCTGTAGACGGCGTCGATCGGCCCGGTGCCCTGGCCGGACTCGATCTTGACCTCGCCGTTGGCCTGGCGGATGCGCACGGTGGCGGTGGGGATGGCGCTGGTGCCGGAGGCGAACTGGACGTGCTCCAGCTCGTAGATCGGCGCCGGGCGCTGAGCCTCGTCGGCGACCAGGGCCTCGATGTCGCGGTCGTCGATATACTTCTTGCGGTCCGCCAGCTCCTTGAAGCGGCCGAACAGATGATTTAGCTCGGCGTCGCCGAACGAGTAGCCCAGCTCCTGGACGCGGTGGCGGAACGCGTGGCGGCCGGAGTGCTTGCCCAAAACCAGCGCGTTGCCCTGCTGGCCGACCGACTCGGCGGTCATGATCTCGTAGGTCTCGCGGTGCTTCAGCACGCCGTCCTGGTGGATGCCGGACTCGTGGGCGAAGGCGTTGGCGCCGACCACCGCCTTGTTGGGCGGCACCGGGGCGCCAGTCGACTGGCTGACCAGGCGCGAGGCCGGGGTGAGCTGGCGGGTCTCGACGTTGGTGCGCAGGCCGTAGCTCTGGGCGCGGGTCGTCAGCGCCATGACCACCTCCTCCAGCGAGGCGTTGCCGGCGCGCTCGCCGATGCCGTTGATCGTGCATTCGATCTGGCGGGCGCCGGCCTGGACGCCGGCCAGCGAGTTGGCGACCGCCAGGCCCAAGTCGTCGTGGCAGTGGGTCGAGATCGTCACCTGGGCGGCGCCGGGCACGCTGGCGATGATGCCGGCGATCATGGCGCCGTACTCGGCGGGCGTGGCGTAGCCGACGGTGTCGGGGATGTTGAGGGTGGTCGCGCCGGCCTCGATCGCCGCCGCCAGCACCTGGTGCAGGTAGTCGGGGTCGGAGCGCGAGGCGTCCATCGGCGAGAACTCAACGTCGTCGCAGAGGGCGCGGGCGTAGGCGACGCTTTCGCGGGCCTGCTGGAGCACCGCCTCGCGGGTCGAGCGCAGCTGGTGGGTGATGTGGATGTCGGAGGTCGAGAGGAACGTGTGGATGCGCTTCTTGGCCGCCGGCTGGATTGCCTCCCAGCAGGCGTCGATATCGCCCTTGTTGGCGCGGGCCAGGCCGCAGATGACGGGGCCGTCGGCGGTGCCGACCTCGCGGGCGATCGCCTGGACCGCCTCCAGGTCGCCGCGCGAGGCGGCGGGGAAGCCGGCCTCGATGATATCTACCTTCAGGCGCGCCAGCTGCCGGGCCACCTCGAGCTTCTCGCTCAAGTGCATCGTGCAGCCGGGCGCCTGCTCGCCGTCCCTCAGCGTCGTGTCGAAAATCCGTACAATCGGGTCGCTCATCGCTCTCGCTCCTCTTACTGGCCGGGATTGACTGTCTTGGGATTGACGAAGGGCATCATGCCGCGCAGCTCGCGGCCGACCTGCTCGATTTTGTGCTCCACGTCGGCGGCGCGGGCGGCGTTGAAGCGGGCGCGGCCGGTGTGATTCTCCTCGATCCACTCCTCGGCGAAGGCGCCGTTCTGGATGTCGGCCAGCAGCTGGCGCATCGCGGCCCGGGTCTGCTCATTGATGATCTTGGGGCCGGCCACGTAGTCGCCCCACTCGGCGGTGTCGCTGACCGAGTAGCGCATGTAGTTGAGGCCGCCCTGGTAGAACAGATCGACGATCAGCTTCAGCTCGTGCATGCACTCGAAGTAGGCGACCTCGGGCTGGTAGCCGGCCTCGACCAGCGTCTCGAAGCCGGCCTTGACCAGCGCCGACACGCCGCCGCACAGCACCGCCTGCTCGCCGAACAGGTCGGTCTCGGTCTCCTCGGTGAAGGTGGTCTTGAGCACGCCGGCGCGGGTGCAGCCCAACCCCTTGGCGTAGGCCAGGGCGTTGGCCTCGGCCTGGCCGCTGGCGTCCTGATGGACCGCGACCAGCGCCGGCACGCCGCCGCCGTGCTCGAAGACCTCGCGCACCCGGTGGCCGGGCGACTTGGGCGCGATCATCGAGACATCGACGCCGGCTGGCGCGACGATCTGGCCGTAGCGGATGTTGAAGCCGTGGGCGAACATCAGGGTCGCGTCCGGCTTCAGGTTGGGGCCGATCTCATCGCCGTAGAGCGACGCCTGCACGGTGTCCGGCACCAGGACCATCACCACATCTGCGGCGGCGGTCGCCTCGGCCACGCTGCGGACCGGCAGGCCGGCGGCCTCGGCCTTGGCCCGCGAGCGGCTGCTCTCCGGCAGGCCCACCACCACGCTCACGCCGCTGTCCTTGAGGTTGAGGGCGTGGGCGTGGCCCTGCGAGCCGTAGCCGATGATCGCCACCGTCTTGCCCGCCAGCCGCCCCAGGTCCGCGTCGTTGTCGTAAAAAAGCTGCGCCATAAGATGTGTCCTGCTTTCTATCGCTGCGCGCGATGCGCGTTTTTTGCTTCGCCTTTGTTTGTCCCCGGCGGGGGCTTTTCGGCCGCTGTGCTGGGATTGTTTGCCCTTGGCAGGGCGGACTTTCGCCTGCTCCGCTGGGATTGTTTGCCCTTGGCAGGGCGGGCGTTCGCCCACCCCCCGCCCTCCCGCCGGGAGGGTGCGCAAGAGGGCTTGCCCCCTTGCATCCCCCGATATTTAGTCGGAGGAATGGTTTTAGATTGTGGTGTCGGGCTCTGAGTCCGAATGGTTGGGCGGTGCTATGGTCGGTCCGCTTGTTACTTGCTGGTTTGCAGGGTTGGTTTGATACGAGATCCCAAACCTCACATCTCACCCCATATTTCAGTCCCAAGCCCAAACACTGTCTCCAACCACAAACCGCCTTCCCCGCCACCCGCCATCGACACTTGAGTGGTACCCACAAACTAGCTGTTCACCAATCCCTAATTGCGTACTTTCGGGGGATGCAAGGGGGCAACGCCCCCTTGCGCACCCTCCCGGCAGGGAGGGCGGGGGGTGGGCGATCCCCCATCCGCGGCAGCGGGAAAACCTCCCTGCGGCAGCGGACCCCCTGCGCCCGGCGCGCCCGAGCCTACGCTTCGTACTCGTGCGCGTCCATGTGATACTCGCCCCACCAGGTGTCCCAGTTGAAATCGTCCTCGCTGGCGTAGCGGGTGGCGGGCTGCTCGGCGCGAGCGTTGTCGGCGGCGTCGGCGTACATCTTCTCGGTGTTCTCGGCGTTCATAGCGGTTGCTCCTTTAAGTTTGATTGAAAAATCGCGTCGAAAAAAATCGTCAGGCGGCCAGCTCGCGTTCGCGCAGATCGGCGCGGGGCGACCCGCTGGCCGGCTCGGCGGCGATCGCGTAGGCGCCGCGAACCATCGCCACCCGGCCGGTGCGGACCATCTCGCGGATGCCGAAGGGCCGCAGCAGCTCCAGGAAACTATCGACCTTGTCGGGCGAGCCGCTCAGCTCGACCATCATCGCGTCGGGCACCACGTCCACGATCTTGGCGTTGAAGACATCGGCCAGCTGCATCAGCTCGGAGCGCTTGGCGGGCGAGGCGTGGACCTTGGCCAGCATCAGCTCGCGCGAGACCACCGCGTCGCCGGTCACATCGCTGACCTTGAGCACATCGATCAGCTTGGAGAGCTGCTTGATCACCTGCTCGACGCTGGTCGTATCGCCGTCGACCACCAGGGTCATGCGCGAGACGCCGGGGGTTTCGCTATAGCCGACCGTCAGGCTCTCGATATTGAAATTGCGGCGCCGGAACAGGCTCACCGTGCGGCTGAGCACGCCTGGCTGGTCGCGGAGCAGGGCCACGAGCGTGTGTTTCATCGTCAATCTCCTTACTTGGCCAGAGCTGGCTCTTCGAACATATCGCTGATGCTGGCGCCGGGGGCAACCATCGGGTAGACATTCACCTCGCGCTCGACCACGAACTCGATGATGAAGGGGCCGTTCGTGCCGCGGGCGCGATGGATCGCGTCGGCCACGTCCTCCTGGCGCTCGACCCGCAGGCCGGGGATACCGTAGGCCTCGCCGACCTTGATGAAATCCGGGCTCCACATCGGCGTGGAGGAGTAGCGGCGCTCGTGGAACAGCTCCTGCCACTGGCGGACCATGCCCAGGTAGCCGTTGTTGATAATCGCCATCTTGAGCGGCAGGCCCTCCTGGACCACCGTCGCCAGCTCCTGGATGTTCATCTGCCAGCCGCCGTCGCCGGCGATCGTCCAGACCTCCTCGTCGGGGCAGGCCATCTGGACGCCGATGCCTGCCGGCAGCGCGAAGCCCATCGTGCCCAGGCCGCCGGAGGTGATATGGCTGTGGGGCTTGAGATAGTCGATCAGCTGGGCGGCCCACATCTGGTGCTGGCCCACGTCGGTGCAAATCCGGAACTCGCCGCGCAGGATGGCGGTCAGCTCGGCGTAGACGTGGTGGGGCATGAACATGCCCGGCTTGCCCGGCGCGCGCTTGCCGCGCGAGTGCTGGATGTCGCGGACATGCTCCAGCCAGCCGCCGGCGGTGCGCGGCTCCACGTCCTCGATCAGCGTGCGCAGCACCCGCTTGGCGTCGCCGACGATCGGCACGTGGACGGCGATGTTTTTGCTGATCTCGGCCGGGTCGATATCGATGTGGATCACCTTGGCGTGGCGGGCGAAGGTGTCGGTCTTGCCCGTCACCCGGTCGTCGAAGCGGGCGCCGATCGAGATCAGCAGATCGCACTCCTGGATGGCGCGGTTGACGTGGACCCAGCCGTGCATGCCGGGCATGCCCAGCGCGAGCGGGTGGTCCTCGGGGATCGCGCTGATGCCGAGCAGCGTCGTGACCACCGGGATGCCGGTTTTCTCGGCGAAGGCCACCAGCTCGGCGCTGGCGTCGGCGATCAGCACGCCGCGGCCGGCCATGATCAGCGGCTTCTCGGCCTGGGCGATCAGGTGGGCGGCCTCGCGGATGGCGAAGCGGTTGCCCTCGTAGGCCGTGTGGTAGCCGGGCAGATGGATCTCGTCGGGCCAGGCGAACTCGGCGCGGGCCTGCTGGACATCCTTGGCGACGTCGACCAGCACCGGGCCGGGGCGGCCGGAGCGGGCGATATGGAACGCCTCCTTGATCACCCGGGCCAGGTCGCGGATGTCGGTCACCAGATAGTTGTGCTTGGTGATCGGCTGGGTGATGCCGGTCACATCGGTCTCCTGGAAGGCGTCCTTGCCGATCAGGCTGGTGGCGACCTGGCCGGTGATCGCCACGATCGGCACCGAGTCCATCATCGCATCCGCCAGGGCCGTGACCAGATTGGTGGCGCCGGGGCCGCTGGTGGCGACGCAGACGCCGACTTTGCCGCTGGTCCGGGCGTAGCCCTCGGCGGCGTGGCCGGCCGCCTGCTCGTGGCGGACCAGCACATGCCGCAGCTGCGGATACTCGGGCAGCGCGTGGTAGAAGGGCATGATCGCCCCGCCGGGATAGCCGAACATCACATCGACGCCCTCTTTGAGCAACGCCTCGCACATGATTTGCGCGCCAGTCAGTGTCATCGTTCGCTCCTTTATTGGGGATCGGGGATCGGATTCGATGCCCCCGTCGCCAATCTTGCTGACCGGGCGGAACCGGCGGACCCCAGTCCCCGATCCCCGATCCCCAGTCCCCGAAATCATCACTCCAGGACCGCGCCGTTGCTTGCGTTCGTCACCAACCGGGTGTAGCGGGCGAGCCAGCCGCGCTGGTACTTCGTGCCCGGGGCCTGCCAGCGCTCGCGGCGGCGGGCCAGCTCGGCCTCGTCGAGCGCCACCGCCAGCAGCCGCCCTTGCAGATCGATCTCGACGATGTCGCCGTTCTCGATGAGGCCGATCGGCCCGCCCTCGGCGGCCTCGGGCGAGATATGGCCGATGCAGAGGCCGCGCGTCCCGCCGCTGAAACGGCCGTCGGTCAGCAGGGCGACCTCGGCGCCGAGCGGCATGCCCTTGAGCAGCGAGGTGAGCGCCAGCATCTCGCGCATGCCGGGGCCGCCGCGCGGGCCCTCGTAGCGGACCACCACCACCTCGCCGGGCTGGATCTCGCCGACGCGGGCGGCGAAGGTCGCCGCCTCCTCGCTGTCGAAGCAGCGGGCGGGGCCGCGGAACGTCATCTGGTGCTGGTCGACCGCGCCGATCTTGACCACCGCGCCCTCGGGGGCCAGGCTGCCGAACAGCACGCACAGGCCGCCGCGGGCCGAGTGCGGGTTCTCGATCGGGCGGACGCACTCGGGGTTGCGGTTCTCGACGCCGGCCAGCTGCTCGCCCAGCGTCATGCCGCTGGCGGTTTGTGCGCCGAGGAACAGCGCGCCGGGCTTCTTGGCCAGCTCGGCGAGGATGGCGGGCACGCCGCCGGCGTTGTGGACATCCTCCATGTGCCACTGGCGGTCGCCGTCCCATGCCGGGCTGACCTTAGCCAGATGGGGCACGCGCTCGGCGACCTCGTTGAAGCGGCTGATCGGGTAGTCGAGGCCGGCCTCGCGGGCCAGGGCCAGCACATGGAGCACCGTGTTGGTCGATCCGCCCATCGCCACATCAAGGGCCATGGCGTTGTCGATGGCGTCGGCGGTCACAATGTCGCGGAAAGAGATGTTGTTGGCGAGGAGCTTGAGGGCTTGGCGGGCGGCGGCGCGGGCGAGCTCGTGGCGGGCGGGGTCGGTGGCCAGCAAACTGCCGTTGTAGGGCAGCGCCACGCCCAGGGCTTCACATAAGCAGTTCATCGAATTGGCGGTGAACATGCCGGAGCAGGAGCCGCAGGTCGGGCAGCCATTGCGCTCCAGATCCAGCAGCCGGGCGTCGTCGATCGCGCCGGCGGCGTGCTGGCCCACGCCCTCGAAGACACTGATCAGGTCGACCTTTTTGCCCTGGGCGTCGCGGCCGGCCTGCATCGGCCCGCCGGAGACAAAGACCGTGGGGATATTAACGCGGGCGGCGCCCATCAGCATGCCGGGGACGATTTTGTCGCAGTTGGGGATGCAGATCATCGCGTCGAAGCAGTGGGCGGCGGCGACGGTCTCCACGCAGTCGGCGATCAGCTCGCGCGAGGGCAGGGAGTAGCGCATGCCCTCGTGGCCCATCACGATGCCATCGTCGACGCCGATCGTGTTGAACTCGAAGGGGATGCCGCCGGCCTCGCGGACCGCCTGCTTGACGATCTGGGCGAACTCGTGCAGATGCACGTGGCCGGGGATGATATCGATGTAGGAGTTGCAGATCGCCACGAAGGGCTTCTGGAAATCCTCATCGGCCTGGATCTGGCCGGTGGCGCGCAGCAGGCTGCGGTGCGGGGCGCGGGACCATCCGCGCTTGATCGTGTCGGAACGCATACATACCACTCCTGGGCGCCTTCGTCGGCGCCGACGGTGCTGGGTGAACCGCAAGGGAGGACCCGGCGTCCTGCGGACGCCAAGCCGGCGGCGTATGCTCTGCATTGAGATGGCGGTGAGCGGCTATGCTCGGGGGCGCTGCGGTCATCGCAGCGGACAGGCCTGGCGCCACATCAGCGTGGCGGGGCGGCCTGGGGAGACGCTAGCGGCGAATAAGGCGCCGGACGGGCCGGCGTACCGGAATGAGCGCCAGCTGGGCGGCGGGCTGCGGGCGAGGGGCGAA
>DASWWB010000214.1:0-5267 GCA_036406115.1 Herpetosiphonaceae bacterium | reverse complement strand
CGGTCGCCGCCAGCCGCACCGTCGCGTGGAGCAGCGCCGCCCGGCGCTGGCCGCCCCGGGCCCGCGCCTGCTCGGCGGCGGCGCGCAGATCGGCCAGGAAGCGCTCGATGTGGGCGACGTGGACCGCGTTGATCGTCAGGTGCAGGCTGGGCGGGGATTGCTGGCGGTCGAGATGCCAGCCGCGCGCTGCCAGCTCGTCGCCGACCGCGTAGATGTCGAGGCCGTCGCCGGCCAGCGCCAGGATGCTCATCGCCGGCTCGCCCAGGATCCGCAGGCCGGGGATCGCCGCGACGCCGGCCCGCAGCCTGTCCACAGCCTCCATCACGGCCCCGGCCAGCCGCTCGTAGCCCGCCCGGCCGAGGTGCTGCATCACCGCCCAGGCCGCCGCGATCGCCCCGCCGGGCCGGGTGCCGGTCATGGTGGGCGAGGCGTAGATGCCGCCGGGCCAGTCGGTGGCGGCGAACAGCTGGTGGCGGCGCAGCGCGGCGGAGCGATACAGCACCACCGAGGCGCCTTTGGCGGCGTAGCCGTATTTGTGCAGGTCGACCGACATCGAGGTGACGCCCGGGACCGCGAAGTCGAACGGCGGCACATCGCGCCCCAGCCCGCGCAGGAAGGGCAGGAAAAAGCCGCCCACGCAGGCATCGACATGACATAAGATCTCGCGCTCCGCCGCCAGGCCGGCGATGGCCGCGATGGGATCGATCGCGCCATGGGGATAGGCCGGCGCCGATCCCACCAGCATGATCGTGTTGCCGCTGATCGCCTTGCGCAGCGCCCGCAGATCGGCCCGGAACGAGCCGTCCACCGGCACCTTGACCAGCCGCACGTCGAAGTAGTGGGCGGCTTTGTCGAAGGCGGGATGGGCGGTGACGGGCATGACCAGCTCTGGCCGGCGGATGCGCGGGCGGGTTGCGCGCGCCCAGTCGCGGGCGGTTTTGACAGCCATCAGGATGCTCTCGGTGCCGCCCGAGGTCATGTTGCCGGCGGCCTCGGCGCCGCCCAGCAGCCCGGCGGTCATGGCGACGACCTCGGTTTCCATCTGGCGCAGGCTGGGGAAGGCGCTGGGATTGAGGCCGTTCTCCGCCATGAACATGGCGTAGGCCTCGCGGGCCACCGCGCTCACCTCCCGCCCGGCGGCGAACACCAGGCTGAAGACCGTCCCGTCAGCCCAGGTCACATCGCGCGCGCGCAGGCCTTCGAGCCGCGCGCGCACCTCCTCCGGCGATTGTCCGCTCTCTGGGAGCCGATAGGTGTGGGGCATGGATCCTCCTGTGCGGCGGGCGTTGCGGCCGGATCCCTTCGTCCCGCGCGCGCCGCCGGCCCTATCGTACCGCATCGCGGCCGGCGCGGAAACGGCCCGTCTTCCGCGAGGCCAGCGGCCCAGGTGTGCTATGATTCGCTGTCGCGGCCGGGAATGCTGAGTTCGCCGCCCGCATGTCTATCTTCCCACAAAGGAGCTCCGATGGAGACGCCGCTCGATCAGCTGCTGGCGCGGACGACCGATTGGGATGGCTACGTGCGCGAGGCCGCGCTCTGGAAGCTGCGTCAGCTTGCGGCGCCGGAAGCCTTGCCGGCGGTGTTCGTCCGCCTCAATGACTGGGTGCGCGAGGTGCGCCAGGCCGCCCGCGAGACCCTCGACCAGCTGCTGATTCCCGCAGATGAAGCCGTCGTGATCGGCGATCTGGCGCGCTGGGTGGTTGATTTCAACCGCACCGGCACGCCGCTCGATCCCGCGCAGCGCCAGCGCCTCCAGTCGCTCGCCGGCGCGTTCGGCCCTTACCTGGACGATCCGCTGCTGCCGCTGCTGGCGTTCGCCCTGCGGACCAACGGCCTGCTGGCGCCGCCAGCGCATCCTATCAGCTAAGGAGGTCCCGCCATAGAGTTCCGCCGCCTTGAGGAGTGCGCGCTCAACGCCTGGCCGGCGGCGCGGCAGCAGCTGTTCGACGGCTGGGTGCTGCGCTGCTCCGACGGCTACACCAAGCGCGCGAATTCCGTCACGCCGCTGTATGAGTCGGCGCTTGCGCCAGATGGGAAAATCGCGGCCTGCGAGCGTTTTTACGCCAGCCAGGGCTTGCCGTGCGTCTTCCGCCTGCCCTCGTTCGCGCCGCCGGAGCTTGACGCCCTGCTGGAGCGGCGCGGCTACCGCGCGCTTGACCGCACGCTGGTCCTGTCCCGCTCGCTCGCCGCGCCGCTCGCCGAGCCTGTCAGCGCCGCCGAGCCCGTCCCGCTTGACGCATGGCTGGAAAGCTACTCGGCGCTGGCGGGGGCCGGTCCCGCCCAGCGCGCCGGCCACCGCGCCATTCTGGAGCGGATCGCCGGCCAGCCGGCCTATCTGCTGCTGTGCGAGGGAGGCGCGCCAGTCGCCTGCGGCCTGGGCGTGCTGGAGGATGATCACGTCGGGCTGTTCGATCTGGTGGTCGCGCCCGAGCGCCGGGGCGCCGGCATCGGCGGGCGGCTGGTCGGCGCCTTGCTGGGCTGGGCCGTCGAGCGCGGCGCCAGCGCGGCCTATCTCCAGGTCGTCGCCGAGAACGCGCCGGCCCGCCGCCTGTATCAGCGCTGGGGCTTCGGCGAGCGCTATCAGTATTGGTACCGCCAGGCGCCATGAATGACCGCGCCGCCTGGTGCGGGCGAGCGGATTGGTGCGGCGCCGGCCTTGGGCGGCGGATTTTGTAATGATTGATGAGCGAGGTGCGCGATGTATCAAGTGCCGTCAACGGGGCCGGAGCGGCCGCGGGCCCGGGGTCTTTTAGTGGCTGGCTTGGTGATGGTGGCGATGGTGGCGGTGGCGAACCGGCTTGACAATGTGACCGTGGCGATCCTGCTCTATATGCTGATGCCATTCGTGGCAGGCGGAACCGCATGGCTCGTCAATCGGCTGAGCGCGCGGCGCGGCCATTCGCCGAGGCCGGACCAGCCGCCGCCGGAACAATGATCAGCGCGCCGCCGGCCGAGCGACAGGCGGGCCTCAGCGCATGAAGACGAGCAGCCCGAGAATCAGCAGCGCGCAGGCCATGCTGGCGAGGCGCAGGGCCCCGCTGAGCTTGGCCTGGCTGACGGGAAGCCATTCGGCGAGGCCGCCGGTGACAAACATCAGGCCTTGGGTGGCGAAGATATGCCAGCCAGCGCGCGGATACAGCCCCAGGCTGATGATGAGAATCCCAAGGCCAATCAGGCCATAGATGACATAGAGCGGCGAACGGTCGGCGGGACGGAACAGGCGGTTAATCATGGTCGCTCCAGGCCCAGTGTCGCTGGGCAGCTCAACGAATCTCAGAGCCATGTACGGACCAGCCACACGGACGTTCCCGTCCCTACACCGGCGAATCCCCGCCGCGTGCGATGATCTCCAGCGCGCTCATCGGCGCGGTCCTGTCTGCGGCGGCAGGTAGATTCGCCGTTGATAGGCTTCGTCCGCCCAGTCGGCGCAGACCGTGTCCAGCGGGACAAGCTGGCGCGGCGTGTACCACGTTTGGGAATCTTTGTTTAAGACCAGCCCCGCGCCCGCGACATAGCAGCTGTGTTGCGGCGTCTCCGTCGCATCGACCCACACCACCGCTGCTCCGGGCGGCGCGGCTGCGGGATCGTCAATCGTCGGATCCGCCTGGTAGCCCCGATCCGCCAAGCCGCGCAGAAACGGTCCCGGCCACAGCCAAAGGTCGGCGATGGTCTGGGCCGCAGCGTG
This sequence comes from Herpetosiphonaceae bacterium, assembly GCA_036406115.1. Classification (GTDB taxonomy): domain Bacteria; phylum Chloroflexota; class Chloroflexia; order Chloroflexales; family Herpetosiphonaceae; genus DASWWB01. The sequence goes on along the minus strand of DASWWB010000214.1, from coordinate 1,582 downwards.
GTCGGGCGTGGCGGCGGCGAGGGTGGTGGCGAAACAGTTGGCCCCGCTGGTCGCGGCGAAGCTGCTGACGAGAGTGTCAAAGATCGGCGGGTGGGCGTGGCTCAGGGCGGCCCGCTGCGGCGCCGGCAGGGTTGGCGCGAGGCAGGCGGGCCGGTCGCAGCTGATCCACCAGCGCAGCCAGCGCCACTGGACCGCCGGCGTCAGCGCGTGCCAGATTGCATGATCCAGGGCGACTTTGGGCCCGTCCGGTGTCAGGATGTGGGCTTCGGGCGGCAGATCGCGCCATGCGGCCGCGCCGATTGCGTCGCGCAGGGCGGCAGCATCATAGATTTGGCCGCGCCCGAGCTGCCACTGGCTGGCGAGCAGCAGCGTCTGCGTCGCCGGCGCCAGCGCGCGAAACTCAGCTGGCGCCAGCAGCGCCACGGTGGTCGCGGCGGGGGCGATCGCCCAGAGGGTGTAGCTGTCCCGCAGGGCTGGCGGAAACCCCATGGCATGGAACTCGTCGCGGGTGAAACGCAGGATGCGGGAGGGCAGCTCGCCGGCGGCCTCCGCCGCGAGGAAAAACGGCGCGGCTGGCGCCACCAGCTGCCGCCGCCACTGCTGCCAGATCGCCGTGCTCACCTGGCAGCCAAGAACCGTCCGACCCATGCAACCTCCCCTGTCTCGCGCGGCGCGCACCCGCGGCGGCGCCCGGCGCGCGCTGGCCGATCGCGCCCAGCGTAGCACAGCGCCCGAGCGTGTCAACCAGCATCCGTCGCGCTGAAGGATAGCGCCGATGCCACGCTACGGCAGCGTGCCAGCGGGGTCGGTCCCTGCTGGCGCGGGGCGGCCCGGATCAGCCATGAGCAGCGCGCAAAAGCGAATCGCCGCCTGGGTGCGATGGGTCTGGCGGGGCCAGATGACCTGGGCCTGCCGGGTCATATCCGGATCGCTGAGGGGAATTGCGATCAATGCGGGCTGCTGCTCGACCGTCGCCAGGGTGAGGATGGTTTGCCACTGGCCGGTGGCCACCAGCGCGCACAGCGTCGGAATATCATTCACCTCGATATGCGCCGTGAGCGGCAGCCGCCGGGCGGCGACGGCGGCCGCCAGGAATTGGCGCGTGCTGTAGCCCTGGCTCGGCAGGGCGAGCCGGAGCCGCACCGCTTCCTCCAGGGTCATCGTGGTCCGGTCTGCCAGGGGCGATGTTGGTGCGACCACCAGGGCCAGCCGTGACTCGAAAAGCGTCTGGCTGGCCAGCAGCGGGTCGTCCGCGATCCCCTGGAATGCGAGCCCCACATCCACCTGGCCGGACCGCACCGCATCCGCCACCTCGTCGGTCGTGCCGAAGCGGACCGTCAGCTGAATCCCCGGATAGCGCGTGGCGAAGGCGATCAGCGCCGGCGTCAGGCGCGCCCGCAGCGCATAGGTCGCCCCGATCGCCAGCGCGCCGCGCTGCAAATCGGCGAGATCCTGCACGGCCTGGCGGCCGCTGTGGGCCCAGGCCAGCGTTTGGCGGGCGTAGTGCAGGAAATGCTTGCCGGCCTCGGTCAGCCGCACGCGCTTGCCCACCCGGTCGAACAATGGCGTCCCCAGCTCGCCT
>DASWWB010000213.1:0-2113 GCA_036406115.1 Herpetosiphonaceae bacterium | reverse complement strand
CGCACCCTGTCCTGGTTGAACAAATTCCGCCGGCTGAAGGTGCGGTATGAACGACGGGCGGATATCCATCAGGCATTTCTGTCGCTGGGGTGCGCGCTCATCTGCTGGAATTTCGTCGAACGGTTTTGTTAGGCACTCTTATTGCTCCTCCACGTCGAACTTCTGCTACCATGAAGCCATGACATTGCGCGTTTTGATGCTTCAGCTGCCGGTGCCCAACAATCCCGGCGCCAACATTCCGCTTGCGGCCGGCTACCTCAAGGCCTGGGCCTTCGCCCAAGGGCTGACAGACCTCGTCGAGATCGAGATTCTGCCGCGCGACCTGGCCGATCGCGCCGGCGACGCCCTGCTGGCCGACGCCATCGCCGAGCGCCGGCCCGACGTGCTGGCCCTGTCGCTCTACACCTGGAACAGCGAGCGCACGCTGAGCGTCGCCGCGCGGGCCAGGGCGGCGCTGCCCGGCCTGCTGGTGATCGCGGGCGGCCCCGAGGTCCAGCAGTCGAACCAGTGGGTGCTGCGCCACGAGGCGCTGGACCTGGCGGTCGAGGGCGAGGGCGAGCAGACGTTCGCCGCGCTGCTGCGCCACTTGCTGGCGCCCCCGGCGCCGGGCTGCCGCTGGTGCGTTCGGGCTGAGAGCGCCATTCCGCTGCTGCCCGAGCCCATCCCCGGCACGATTCACCGCCACGGCGCCGAGCTGATCATCGCCCCGCCGCGCCCGTCGCTGCCGGCGCTGGGCGTGATCCCGTCGCCCTACGAGCTGGGCTATCTGGAGCTGCGGCCGGGCGAGATGGCGCTGATCGAATGCTCGCGCTGGTGCCCCTACGGCTGCACGTTCTGCCTCTACGGCCGCAACATGGGCGCCAAGCTCGGCGGGCGCTCGTTCGGCGCCGAGCGGGTGCTGGCCGAGGTCGCCTGGGCGCGCGAGCGCGGCGCCGGCGCGATCCATTTCGTCGAGGCCAATCTCAATCTGATCCCGATTTTCCGCGACTTGATGGCCGGCCTGCACCAAGCCAACGCCGATCCGCGCGTGCCGCTCTACGCCGAGCTGCGCGGCGAGCACCTGGGCGAGGCGAGCGTCGACGCGCTGGCCCGCGCCGGCCTGCGCGTGGCCGAGGTCGGCCTGCAAAGCGCCAACCCGGCGGCGCTGGCGGCGGTCGGCAGGCGCACCGACCTGGAGAAATGGGCGGCCGGCGCCCGGCGGCTCTACGCCCGCGGCGTCGAGGTGCTGCTCGATGTGATTCTCGGCCTGCCCGAGGACGACCGCGAGACGACGCTGCGCACGGTGGCCTGGATCGAGGAGCAGGGCCTCGGCCCCTACGATATTTTCACGCTCCAGGTCTTGCCCGGCACCGGCATCCGCGCCGACGCCGAACGCTGGGGCCTGCGCTTCCAGGACCGCCCGCCCTACTATGTGCTGGAGACGCACCGGATGAGCTACGCTGAGCTGCGCGGCCTGCGCTGGGAGCTGCGCGAGGCCGCCGGCCTCGACCCGCGCGCCGTCGAGGGCCTGCCCGAGCCGCGCGATCTGCTCGGCCCGCCGGTCGCCGGCCAAGCGCTCCAAGCCGCCGGCCCGCCGATCGACCGCCTGGCGCTGGACTGCGCGGCGCCGCTGAGCCTGGCGGACTGGGCCGAGCGCGGCGCAGCGCTGGCCCGCAGCGTCGCCAGCCATCTGGTCGTCGAGGCCTTTAACGCCGATCTCGCGGTGATCGAGGCGCTCTGCCTGCCGATCGCGGCGGCCAATCCGACCATCCACTGGGACCTGGTGCTCGATGATCCCGCCCTCGCGCCCGCCGAGCTGCGGGCGCTGCGCGGGCGCTGGCCCCACGAGGTCGGCTACCTGGACCGGGTCGCCGTCTACCGCAGCTGGCGGCCCGAGCCTGATTGGCATGTCGTCTCGCCGCGGCTCTGGCTGGCCGCGCCCTGGGGCGATCCGCTCGACCTGCTGCGCTTCGAGGGCCTCGCCGAGATCGTCTGGCGGCTGCCCGCCACGCTGCCCGACCCGTCCGCGCTGGCCGAGTCCGGCGCCGCCGCAGTGATTGTCGAAGCAGATGACGAGCACATCCGCCAGGCGCTTGCGGAGGCGGGGCTGCGGGTGTGGGCGCAGGCTGCGGTG
>DASWWB010000212.1:0-3632 GCA_036406115.1 Herpetosiphonaceae bacterium | reverse complement strand
CGGCCTGCTGGCTGCTCGGCGCGACAGGCGCGGGGGCGGCGGGCGGGGCGGCCTGCGGATTCAGCTCCTGCAGCCAAGGTGGCAGCGATGCTGCTGGCGTCGGCGCGGCGGGGCTCGGCGGGCTGCCTGGAGGGGCGGCGGCTTCGGGCGAGCGCATCCAGTCGGGCAAGCCGGTCGGCGCCTGGGAGGGGGCCGGCGGCGCCTGGTCGAGCTGGCGCAGCCAGGGCGGCAGCGAGTCATCGACCGGATTGGCGGATGCGGCGAGCGGCGCATTGCAGCGCGTGCAGAAGAGTCGATCAGGGCTATTTGGCGTGCCGCACTGAGAACAAAACATCGGGGCCGCCTCCTAGCGATCCAAATACGGCCGGTCGAGGCCGAGTAAAATCCGAATGCTGGCGACAATCGCGCCGATCGCGCTGCCGAAGACCAGCCCGCGGGCGCCGGCCAGGGCGATATAGTCGTGGACCCAGCGGCTGATCTCGCCGGCGACCGGCACGCCGCTCAGCAGCGGCAGCTGGATGATCAGCACCAGGGCGGCCACGATCACGATCACAATCGCCTCGCGATTGCCGCCGCGCAGGGCATGGATCGCCGCCGTGATGCCGAAGAACGTCAGCAGGGCCAGGAGGCTGGCGCTGAGCGGGGTGTAGACCCAGCGGACAATATCCTCGAACAGCGGGCTGATATTGATGAAGAAGCGCCCGGTCGCGTATTGGGCGACCGCCACGCCGGGCGGGATGACCAGGCCGACGAGCAGGGCGATGCTGTAGAAGGCGCGCGGATCGCCGCGGCGGACGCGCGTGATATGTTGGGCGACCACATTGAGGATTCCGACCACGACCGCGAAGGCGCCCAGCACGATCACCCAGCGCAGCAGCTCGGCGCTGACGCGCTGGAGCGCGTCGAGCTGGGGATAGAGCGAGTTGGCCAGAATCACAATCCCCGCCACACTCCCGAGCAGGACCGGCAGGAAACGTTTCGGGTCACGCAAAAATTGGAAACGGCGCATCCGGCATCCTCTATAGCTGTTAGATGAGCTGGGACAAGGCGGGCGGCAGCACGCCCAGTTCCCTGGCGACCGCGAGCAGCACGATCGCCACCAGCAGCACGACGACGAGCACGCGCAGCGCATCGTGGGTCAGCAGCCGGGCGGTGCCCTGCGCTGACGGATTGACATAGGCTTCGGCGGCGTAGATTTCCTCGCCGTACAAAACATCGTTGGTCGTGAGGACCGCCGCCGCCAGTGAGGCAACATTCGTGGTGCCGGCGACTTGCCGCACGCCCAGCTGGCGGCCTTGCTCGCCTGCCAGCAGATAGCGGTCGCCGAACGAGCCGACGGCCACGCTCACCTCGACCGGCTGGTCGTGGTAGCGGTTGGCCAGCCCGGCGGCGAAGGCGGCGGGATCTTGGTCCGCCAGCAGCTGAATCTGGCGCGACTGGTAGTCGTCGCCGTAGCCGGCGTCGCGGTAGGTGGCATGGATCATGCCGCGCAGGGCGAGGTGGCTGACAGCGTCGCCGCTGGAGGCGGCGACCGGCGTGCCGCGGCGGGTGGCCGACTCGGTGATGCGTTGGGCGAGCATCAGGCCGGCGAAGGATTCGGCGGCGATCTCGCTGGGCTGGCCGCCATGGAGCGAGCCGGCGCCGGGCGAGACATGGACCGGCTGGCCGGTTTCGGCGGCCCGGGCCAGGGCGGCGTTGATGGTGTCGGTGGCGGGAAGCGGGCGGCGGCGAACCTGGCGGCCAGCGGTGCGGGCGTAGAGGAGGGGCAGCATTGCAAATGCGAGGATCAGGGTCACGATTAGCCAGTCGAGCACTGTCACATGCATTCCTTTTGCTACGCGCAATGCGCTAAATCCAGGGCCGCAGGATGGCGTGAGTGTAGCCCAAACCAAATTGTTTGTCAATTATTCATGGCGTCTAGGAGCGTCCACAACTCTTGCCAACTGGCCTCGTCCTCGAGCGCGGCGGCGTAGGTGCCGAGCTGTTTGCGCCAGGGCGCGAACGGCGCCAGCGGCTGGATCAGCAGCAGCATGTGGCTGGCGATCACGCTGGTGGAGGCGCCGGCCTTGAGCGCCAGCCTGGCCGGCCCCGCCAGTCCCCAGCGGTGAAGGCGCCGCGCCAGGCCCGTCAGCGCCTCCCGCCGCTCGTCGTCGCTCAGTTCAGCCACGGCCGGCCCCCCATTCCGCGGTGTCGAGCACCAGGGTCACCGGGCCGTCGTTGAGCAGCCGGACTTCCATCTGCGCCCCGAAGACGCCGGTGGCCACTGTGACGCCCTGGCCCCGCAATGTCTCCGCGAACAAATCCACCAGCGGCGCCGCCAGCTCGGGCGGGGCGGCCTGGATGAACGAGGGCCGGCGCCCTTTGCGCGTGTCACCGTACAGCGTGAACTGCGACACGACCAGGACCGATCCTCCTACGTCGGGTAGTGCGAGATTGAATTTGCCCTCGGCGTCGGAGAAAATCCGCAGCCCCGGCAGCTTTTCGGCCAGGCGCCGGGCGTCGGCCGGCTGGTCGCCGTGGGTGACGCCCAGCAACACCAGCAGCCCGGCGCCGATCTGGCCGACGATCTCGCCGCCGACCGTGACGCTGGCCTCGGCCACCCGCTGGACCACCGCCCGCATTAGTCGCGGCCCCCGTGCCCGGCGCCGGCGCTGCCCATGATCCTACCGAAGACCATGCGGCCGCGGTCGGTGGCCCAGACCCGGCTGACGATGATCCGCACGTCGTCGCCGATCCGGTGCCGGGCGTCCTCGACCACCACCATCGTGCCGTCGTCCAGGTAGCCCAGGCCTTGCTCGCGCTCGCGGCCCTCCTCGCGGATGTGGATGATCATCATGTCGCCGGCCACGACTGGCGGCCGGACCGCCTCGGAAAGCACGTTCAGATTGAGCACCTGGATCTCTTGCAGCTCGGCGACCTGGCTGAGATTTTTGTCGTTGGTGATCATGGCCAGGTTTTGCTGGATCGCCAGGGCCACCAGTTTCTGGTCCACGCCGCGCACGCCGGAAATATCATCGTTGGTGATCTCGACCGAGATCTGCGGGTCTTTCTGCATATCGTTGAGCAAATCGAGCCCGCGGCGGCCGCGCATGCGCTTCTGATCGTCGTTGGAGTCGGCCAGCAGCTGCAATTCGTTGAGCACGAAGCGCGGGACGAGCAGCGTGCTGTCGAGGAAGCCGCTTTTGGCCACGGCGGCGATGCGCCCGTCGATGATCGCGCTGGTGTCGAGCAGGCAGGAGCGGCCGAAGGCTTGCAGCTCCTGGCGGCCGCGCCGTTTGGCGCTGCGGATGGATTGGGCGAACTCGTAAAGCTCGTTTTTGCGCCCGCCGACCCACAGCGCGCAGAAATAGACCGCCAGCAGCGCGACGATCACCGGCAGGTAGCTGCCGAGCGGCGAGGGCAGCGTGCTGAGCGGCACCGTCAGCAGCACGCCGAAGATCGAGCCGATGAAGCCGCCCATCAGCAGCGCCGTGATGTCCAGCACCGGCGCCGAGCGCAGGCGGCGGTTGATATCGCGGATCGGGTCGAGGATCAGGCGGTGGCTGATCAGCAGCCCGATCCCGGCGCCGGAGAGCGCCAGCAGCTGGGTGGCCAGCAGCTCGTCGCTGGTGGGCGTCGCCGAGGAGGCCCGG
>DASWWB010000211.1:0-7386 GCA_036406115.1 Herpetosiphonaceae bacterium | reverse complement strand
TGACGATCGAGCGCGGCACCTTCGTCGCGATGGTCGGCCCCTCCGGCTCCGGCAAATCCACCCTGCTCAATCTGGCCGGCGGCCTGGACCGCCCGACCGGCGGCGAGATCTGGGTCGACGACATGGAGCTGGGCAAGGCCTCGGACACCAAGCTGGTCGCCTACCGGCGGCTCAAAGTCGGCTTCATCTTCCAGGGCTTCAATCTGCTCCCCACCAACCGGGCCTGGGAAAACGTCGCCCTGCCGCTGATGCTGGCCGGGGTCGGCAAGGCCGAGCGCCGCCGCCGCGCCGAGGAGCTGCTGGAGCAAGTCGGCCTGGGCGACCGCGCCGACCACCGGCCGGCCGAGCTGTCGGGCGGCCAGCAGCAGCGCGTCGCCATCGCCCGCGCCCTCGCCAACCAGCCGGTGCTCATCCTCGCCGACGAGCCGACCGGCAACCTCGACTCGCGCACCGGCCGCGATGTGCTGACCCTGCTCCAGGATCTGGTGCGGACCCGCGGCGTGACGCTGCTGATGGTGACCCACGACGCCACCGCCGCCTCCTACGCCGATCGCATCCTCCACCTGCGCGACGGCCAGATCGAGCGCATCGAAGAAGTGCGGCAGCCCCAGGCGGCGGAGGTGATGGCATGACCTTCGGCGATATTCTGCGGACGGCCCTCAGCAATCTGGGGCGCCGCAAGGTCCGCACCTCGCTCACCTCGCTCGGCGTGACGGTCGGCATCCTGACGATCGTCACCATGCTCTCGCTGGGCATCGGCGTCCAGCGCGAGATCCAGAAACAGTTCGACGCGATCGGCCTTGAGAACGTGCTAGTCCAGCCGCGCAGCGAGGAGCGCGGCGAGTTCAACCGCTACACCCGGCCCAAGCGCCTCGCCCCGCTGACGCCCGAGCTGCTGGCCAAATGGCGCGCCCAGCCCGGCGTGGTCAGCGTGACGCCGGTGGTCGATGTCAATGAATCGATCAACAAGCGGCTGCGCCAGCCCGGCGACGACAGCCTCTCGATCCCCGTCGACACCGACCTGGGCGTCGGCGTCACCAATCCCTTCGAGTCGCCGCCCACCGCCCTGGTCGGCGCGCTCCAGCCCGCCAACAACGGCGAGATCGTCATCTCCAAGCGCGTGGCCGAGCGGCTGCGCCTGGGCGGCGACTACGCGGCGCTCCTCGGCAAGCCCATGCAGATCGTCCTGGAGAGCCCGCGCGGCGAATCGCAGACCTTCGACTATCTGATCGCCGGCGTCAGCAGCTTCGACGACTCGCTGGTCGCGATCACGCCGGAGGACAGCGCCGCGCTCAAGGCCTGGTGGTTCAACGTGCCCAATCTGCTCCAGGACGAAGGCTACGACTACGCGCTGGTCCGCGCCGGCGATCTCAACGTCGCCCGCCAGCTGGTCGCCCAGTTCCGCGGCGAGGGCTTCCGGGTCCAGTCGCTGGAAACCGTGCTGGAGGTCGCCTCGCGGATCTTCCTGGTGATCAACGTGATGCTGGGCTCGGTCGGCGGCCTGGCGCTGTTCGTGGCCTCGATCGGGATCATGAACACGATGGTGATGGCGATCTACGAGCGCACCCGCGAGATCGGCACGCTCAAGGCGATCGGCGCCTCGCGGGGCAACATCCGCACCCTGTTCATGGTCGAGGCCGGCGGGATCGGCCTGCTGGGCGGGGTGGTCGGCGTCTTCTTGGGCTGGCTGATCGGCCTGGGCCTGAACCAGGCGGCGATCTGGTACCTGGAGGAGAACCAAGTCCCGCTGCGCGGGCCGTTCTTCGTCGTGCCGCTGTGGCTGGTCGGCCTGGCGCTGGGCTTCGCAATGCTGGTCGGGATCGTCGCCGGCCTGTACCCGGCCGCCCGCGCCGCCCGCCTGGATCCGCTGGCGGCGCTGCGTCACGAGTAGGGCGTTGCAGGAATTATTGCCAACACCACGTTCCTAGGGGTCAGGGGTCAGGGGTCAGGCCGAACGCCGGAATGGCGGGCGCTACCCGAGCGCCAAGCGGCTTGGCAGCCCGCCCTGGCCCCTGGCCCCTGACCCCTCGCGCGATCGCTCCAGTACCCCCAACCTATTATGTCGTTTGACGCTTAGGTCCTTCGCACCTATAATGCGCTGTTGCGGCGGGAGACGCTGCGCGCGACTCCCCGGACAGATTTCCACCATTCTATCAAGCGGAGGCATCGGAAGATTGTGCGAAGGCAAGTAATCAACGCATTAGTAGTGACAATCCTGGTCCTGGGCTTGTCGCTGTGGATCGACTTCTTCCCCGGGTCGTTCCAACGAGTGTTAGGCCGCGATGTCTCGACGCGCCTGGGGCTGGACTTGCAGGGCGGCACGCAGATTTTCCTCAAGCCCCGCGACCCGCTCGGCGCCGACGCCCGCGAGAAGATGGAAGTCGCAGCCGGCGTGATTGAGCGCCGCGTCGGCGGCATCGGCGTCAGCGAGGCCGTCGTCCAGCTGGCCGGCGACCAGAGCATCATCGTCGAGCTGCCCGGCATCAAAGACGCGGCCGCCGCCACCGCCCAGATCAAGGGCGCGGGCAACCTTGAGTTCATCGATCCGCGCGGCGATGCGCTGCCGGAGGGGACCGAGGTCTGCACCACTGTCACGCCGCGCTATCCGATCGCCAAAACCACCACGCCGGCCAACATCTCCTCGGACGGCACGACCGGCATCACCAACACCACCGGCATCACCAACACCGCCGGCGCCACGCCGACGCCGACCGCCAGCGTCAGCGAGACTGAGCGGCCCTGCGAAGCGCCCTACACCACCATCGCCACCGGCGCCGAGCTGGACACGGCGCTGGTGTCGCTGACCGTCGACCAGAGCGGCCGGCCGGCAGTCGCCTTCAAGCTGCTGGGCGGCGCCGCCGACCAGATGTCGACCTTCACCAGCCAGAACGTCGGCCGCCCGATGAGCATCGTGCTCGACAACGTGGTGATCTCCAGCCCGGTCATCCAGGATCGGCTGCCTGGCGAGGGCATCATCACTTTCGGCGGCGCCACCGACGCCAACGTCCAGGCCCAGGGCCTGCTGACCCAGCTCAAATACGGCGCGCTGCCGATCTCCCTGGTCGAGGATAGCAACCGGACCATCGGCGCCACGCTCGGCGCCGACTCGGTGCGGGCTAGCCTGGTGGCCGGCGCGATCGGCATGATCGTGATCATGCTGTTCATGCTGCTCTACTACCGCCTGCCCGGCATGGTCGCCAACATCGCGCTGCTGGTCTACACCGCGATTTCCTTCGCCATCTACAAGCTGATCCCGGTGACCCTGACGCTGCCGGGCATCGCGGGCTTCATCCTGTCGATCGGCCTCGCGGTGGACGCCAACGTGCTGATCTTCGCCCGCATCAAGGAGGAGCTGCTGCGCGGCCGCTCGCTGGCCCGGGCCGTCGAGGACGGCTTCGACCACGCCTGGCCGTCGATCCGCGACTCCAACGCCGCGACGCTGATCACCAGCTTCATCCTGTATGTCTTCGGCAACAGCTTCGGCGTGAGCATCATCCAGGGCTTCGCCCTGACGCTGGCGCTGGGTATCATCACCAGTCTCTTCACCGCCATCACGGTCTCGCGGATGCTGCTGCGCCTGCTGATCGATCTCGGCGTGACGAACCCGAGCTACTTCGGCGTGAACCAAATGGACCTCGAAGCCAAGGCCGAGCAGATTTAGCCGCCGCAGGCGCAAGTGAAGGAAACGTTCAATGATTGACTTAGTCCGACGACGCTATCTCTGGTTCCTGATCTCGATCCTGACCATCATCCCCGGCATGCTGGCGCTGCTGTTCTTCGGCCTGCGGCTCGGCATCGACTTCGAGGGCGGCACGCGCTGGGAGATTCACTTCCCGACCCAGACCCAGGCGCCCGCCGGCTTCGAAACCCAGGTCGGCGATCTGTTCCGCCGCCACGAGGTCGAGCCCAGCAGGATCAACACCTCGCAGGGCGCGACCGGCGGCCAGACGTTCGCCATCGCCCTGGTCAGCACGCCGACGATCAACTCCGACGACCCGAAAAAAGCCGAGATCGAACAGGATCTGCGCCAGACCTTCGGCGAGCCGACCCGCCTGGAGAGCTTCCAGACCGTCGGCTCGACCGTGCGCTCCCGCGCGATCCGCGACGCGATCATCGCGGTGCTGTTCGCCTCGGGCGTCATCCTGATCTATATGTGGATGGCGTTCCGCGGCACGCCCAACGCGATCCGCTACGGCGTCTGCGCGATCATCGCCATGCTCCACGACGTGCTGGTGGTGATCGGGATCGCGGCGATCCTGGGCAAGCTGATCAACCTCGAGGTTGACGCGCTGTTCCTGACGGCGGTGCTGACCGTCATCAGCTTCTCGATCCACGACACGATCGTGGTCTTCGACCGCATCCGCGAGAACCTGCGCCGCTCCAGCGAGTCCTTCGAGTCAATCGTCAACCGCTCGGTGGTCCAGACGCTGACTCGCTCGATCAACACGCAGTTCACTTCGGTCTTCACCCTGACGTCGCTGCTGCTGTTCGGCGGCGCCAGCATCCGCTCGTTCGTGCTGATCCTGCTGATCGGCCTGCTCAGCGGCACCTACTCGTCGATCTTCAACGCCGCCCAGATGCTGGTGGTGTGGGAGAACCGCGAGTGGCAGGGCTGGTTCGGCAAGAAGCCGTCCAAGCCGGCCACCGCCGCCTAGGCGCAAAGCAAAAGCGGCCCCGCGAGCGCCATTGCTCGCGGGGCCGCTGCTGTTTTTAGGGCCGGTTACTTGGCCGCGTACTCGTAGAAGCCGCGGCCGGTTTTCTTGCCGAGGTGGCCGGCGGCGACCATGTTGCGCAGCAGCGGGCAGGGCCGGTACTTGTCGTCGCCCATGCCGCGATGCAGCACTTCCATAATCGCCAGGCAGGTGTCCAGGCCGATGAAATCCGCCAGCGTGAGCGGCCCCATCGGATGGTTCATGCCAAGCTTCATCACCGAGTCGATCGCCTCGCGATTGGCGACGCCCTCGTAGAGCGCGAAAATCGCCTCGTTGATCATCGGCATGAGAATCCGGTTGGCGATGAAGCCGGGATAATCGTTGACCTCGACCGGAGTTTTGCCCAGGGCGCGGGCCAGCTGCTCGGTCGCCTGATAGGTGGCGTCGGCGGTGGCGTAGCCCCGGATCACCTCGACCAGCTGCATGAGCGGGACGGGGTTCATGAAGTGCATGCCGATCACCAGCTCGGGCCGCTTGGTTTGGGCGGCGATGCGGGTGATGGAGATGGATGAGGTGTTGGAGGCCAGAATCGCTTCCGGCCTCGTGCAGGCGTTGAGGGTCCGAAAAATCTCGAACTTGATTGGCTCGTACTCCGTGGCCGCCTCGATCACCATGTCCGCGTCGCCGAAATCGCTGTACGCGGTGGTGGTTTTGAGGCGGCCCAGGAGCGCGTCACGGTCATTGGCCGCCAGGGTGCCTTTTTTGATCAACCGATCCAATGAGCTGTTGATTGTCGCCAAGCCCCGCTCAAGGGCCTCGTCCGACACGTCGAGCATAACCACATCGTAGCCGCTTTGGGCGCAGACCTGGGCGATACCGTTGCCCATCTGGCCGGCGCCGACGACTCCGATCTTAGCGATCTGCATGCTGCTCGCCCTCGTCCTCGCTGACTCCCCACTCGCTATAGCCGATTTCGTCGGCCGTGACCCGCAGCTCCTGGGCTGCGATGTAATCGGCCAGATACGGCGCAATCCGCCCCTCGCGCAGACCTTGCTCCAGCGTCGCGATGAGTTCAGGGGTGCCCATCGAGTCCTCCTTTATGTAATGTAGCAATGACCGTGTCCCATGAACATAAACGATCGGGGACCAAAAATCAATGCCGGCTGTTAAGATTTAGATTAGATTAATTCGATCGCCAGGGCCACGGCCTCGCCGCCGCCGAGGCAGAGCGCCGCCATGCCGCGCTTGCCGCCGCGGGCGCGCAGGGCGTAGAGCAGGGTGGTCAGGACGCGGGCGCCGCTGGCGCCGATCGGGTGGCCGAGCGCCACCGCGCCGCCGTTGACATTGACCCGGTCCCAGTCGATCTCCAGCGGCTTGACGCCGGCCTGGGCGTAGCCGGTGATGCGGGCCAGCGGCGTGGCGCCCAGCTCGCGGGCCTTGGCCATGCTGGCGACGACCACGGCGGCGGCGCCGTCGGTGATGCCGGGCGCGTTGCCGGCGGTGACCGAGCCGCCCTGCTTGAAGGCCGGCTTGAGCTTGGCCAGGGCCTCCAGGCTGCTGTCGGCGCGGACCGGCTCGTCGGTGCCGATCACAGTCGGGCCTTTGCGGCCGGGCACCTCGACCGGGACGATCTCATCATTGAAGGCGCCGCTGGCCTGGGCGGCGGCGGCGCGCTGGTGGGAGCGCAGGGCCAGCTGGTCCTGCTGCTCGCGGGTGATCTCGAACGCATCGGCGACCCACTCGGCGGAGTTGCCCATATGATGGTTCTCGCAAGCGCACCAGAGCCCGTCGTGGACGGTGGAGTCCAGCAGCTCGCCGTTGCCGAGCCGGTAGCCGAAGCGGCCCTGGGGCAGCAGGTACGGCCCGCGCGACATGTTCTCCATGCCGCCGGCGACGATCAGATCGGCGTCGCCGGCCTTGATCGCGCTGGCGGCGAGCATGACCGCCTTGAGGCTGGAGCCGCAGACCTTGTTGATCGTCAGGGCGCTGACGCCTTCGGGCAGGCCGGCGTGCAGGGCGGCCTGGCGGGCGGGAGCCTGGCCGAGGCCGGCGCCGACCACATTGCCCATGATCACCTCGTCGACCAGGGCGCCGTCAATCCCCGCGCGCTCCACCGCCGCTTTGATGGCGATGCCGCCCAGCTTGGGCGCCGGGATCTCAGCCAGGCCGCCGCCAAACTTGCCAATCGGCGTCCGGGCCGCCCCGATCAAAACGGGCTCGCGATCGTTTGTACTCACCAGGATGCTCCTTGCTGCTGCGCCATCACGGCGCGAAAGCCGGAAGCGACGTTGCTCCCGGCTGCTGGATTATCGACTATGAATCTATCTTAGCACATTTTGCCGGCGCCCATGACTCTAGTTCTGGGCCAGCCGCAGGTAGATGGAATACAGCTGCTGCTCAGGCGTCAGCTCGCACTCGAAGATCGGCTGGTCCGGCGGGCAGTTGGCCTCGGGCGAGGGCTCCCAGCCGACCTCGATCAGGGCCATGCCGTTGCGCTTGCTCATGCCCAGCGCGGTGCCGGTCGGCCCGTCGGCGATGTAGGTGGGCAGGGTGTTCCAGGCCTCCTGCGACAGCATCGTCTCCAGGTCCTTGGCCACGACCGAGAAGCCGCCCTCGAAATCGGCGCCGGTGCCGGTGGCGCTGAGCAGGCAGCCCTCGCCCTGCTGGCCGGTCATGAAATCGGTGAAGGTCGAGATCGTCAGCGTGACCTGGACATCGATGGTCTTGGCCATGG
>DASWWB010000210.1:0-8190 GCA_036406115.1 Herpetosiphonaceae bacterium | reverse complement strand
GCGCCCGGCGCCGACCGGCTGGTGCTGGTGGCCCGCGACGGCGGGCGGCTGGCGAGCGTGGCGGCGGAGGTCGAGCGGGCTGGCGGACGGGCCCTGGCGCTCCCCGCCGATTTGTCAAGCGTGGCCGAGGCGAGGATGCTGGGCTGGCGGATGGTCGAGCTGCTGGACCAGGGCGCGACGCTGGTTCACAACGCCGGCGTCTGGCCGGCGGCCCGCGCGCTGACCGGCGAGGGTTTCGAGCAGGCCTTCGCCGTCAACCACCTGGCGCCGCTGGCGCTGCAAGAGCCGCTGCTCCAGGCGCGCGCGCTGCGCCGGGTGATGGCGGTCAGCGCCGGCCTGCTGATCAAGGGGCGCTTCGATCCCGAGCGCACGCCGGTCGGCGCCGATTTCTCAAGTTTCCGCACCTACTGCACGACCAAACTCTGCTTCGCGCTGGGGATTCGCGATGCCGCCGCCGCCCATCCCGAGGTCGATGCGGTGGTCCTGCACCCGGGCGTGGTCCGCACCGAGCTCGGCGCCCGCGGCGGGCCGCTGGGCTGGCTGCTGAGCCTGGCCAAACGCAGCTGGGAAACCCCGGAGACCTGCGCCGCCCGGCTGGCGCGGATCCTGGGGCGCGAGCGCTGGTCGCCGCCCGGCGCGGCGCGCTGGCTGGTCGAGGAGCAGGAGCAGCCCTGGCCTGCCATCGCCGAGGATCCCGCGCTGCGCGCCGAGGTCCGCGCTGTCACCGAACGGCTGCTGGCGGCGGTCGAGACGCCGCTCACAGGAGCAGCTTGAGCCCGACATGCGAGGCCTGGAAGCCCAGCCGCTCGTAAAAGCGCAGGGCGTCCGGCCTGCTGGCGTTGGTCGTGAGCTGGACCATGTGGCAGCCCCGCTCCCTGGCCCGCGCAATCGCCCACTCGAACAGCCGCTGGCCGATCTGCCGGCTGCGCAGGCTCGCGTCCACCCGCACCGCCTCGATCTGCGCCCTGCTGCCCCCTTGGTAGGTCAGATAGGGGATGAACGAGAGCTGGAGCGTGCCGATGACCGCGCCGTCCAGCTCGGCGACGACCAGCTCCTGGCCGGGGTCGCGCTCGATCGCCGCGAAGGCGGCCCGGTAGCTTTCCGGCAGCGGATCAGCGAACCGCTCGCGCTGGCTGCCCAGCGGGTCGTCGGCCAGCAGCCGCACGATGTCCGGCAGATCCGCCGCCTCCGCGCGGCGGATCCGCAGCGGCGTGGTTGCTTCGCGATCTTCCATGCGCTCCTCCATGCTCCGGCCCGCGCTCCTCGGCGGCGCCGCGCCCATCGTATCACGCTGCAAACGAATCGGCGCGGGCGGTCCGAGCAATGGCAAAGCTGCCTGCGCCGCTTGTCCGGGGCCGGAGACTCGCGTAGGATGAGGCGCCCGGATGCGACAGATGCCGGGCGCTACGGAGGTGAGCGATGCATGCGCCGGATTTTCGACTGACGGGCCAGGTCGCGCTGGTGACTGGAGCAAGCAAGGGGATTGGCTGGGGCGTGGCCCGGGCGCTGGCGGGCGCCGGCGCCCGCGTGGCGGTGGCGGCTCGCTCGTCGGATGAGCTTGAGCAGCTGACCGCCGCGATTCGGGCGGACGGCGGCGAGGCGGCAGCCTTTGCGCTCGATGTCCGCGATCTCGGCCAGATCGAGCGGACCTTTGCCGCAGTCCATGCCACGTTCGGCCGCCTGGATATTGTCGTCAACAATGCGGGTCTGGGCGCCAATCATCCCGCCCTTGAGGTGACCGAGGCCGATTGGGACGAGCTGATGGATGTCAATCTCAAGGGTTTGTTTTTCTGCTGCCAGGCCGCCGGCAGGATCATGCTGCCCCAAGGGGCCGGCAGGATCATCAATATGAGCTCGCAGGCCAGCGTAGTGGGGATTCGCGATCATGCAGTGTATTGCGCGTCGAAGGGCGGGGTCAATCAGCTCACGCGGGTGCTGGCGCTGGAGTGGTCGGCATTGGGCGTGACAGTCAACGCGGTGGCTCCGACGTTCATCTACACCCCGGGTACGGCCGAGCGGCTGGATGCGCCGGAGTACCGCCAGAGCGTGGAGGCGCGCATTCCCATCGGCCGGGTAGGGACGATCGCCGACGTAGCCGGCGCAGTCGTCTATCTCGCCTCGCCCGCCGGGGCAATGGTGACGGGCAGCGTGCTGATGGTCGACGGGGGCTGGACCGCCCAGTAGCCGGCGGCGCCGCTCATGCGCTGGCGCTGCGGAGCGGCGGCGGCGGTTTTGCGGTATAGTCAGCCGGCGGCGGCAGGCCGCGCGCCCGGGCGGGAGGCGGCCGGGCGCGGCAGCGTCAGGAGTGATATGCAGCTTGATCTGATTCAATGGATCCAACAGTTCGCCTCGCCGGCGCTCGATCGGCTGATGCTGGCGCTCACCAACGCCGGCGACGAGGATTTTTATCTGCTGTTCGGGCCGATCTTTTTCTGGTCGGTGGGGATCGCCGCCGGCTTGCGGCTGCTGGCGGTGCTGGTCGGCTCGTTCTATCTCAACGATTTGCTGAAAGACGCGCTGGCCATGCCCCGGCCGCCGGTCGCCGCGCCCGGCGAAGTCCGGCTGGCGCCCGGGGCGGCGGCGACGGCCCAGGACGACGCCGGCGCCTGGAGTTTCGCCATGCCCAGCGGCCACGCCCAGCACAGCCTGGTGTTCTGGGGTTTCATGGGCCTGATGCTGCGCCGGCGGTGGTTCTGGGCGCTGGCGGCGGCGATGGTGCTGCTGGTGAGCGTGTCGCGCCTGTATCTCGGCGTCCACTGGCCGGCGGACATCGTGGGCGGCTGGGCGCTGGGCGGGCTGCTGCTGGGCGCCCTGGTGATCATCCCCGAGCAGATCGGCCGGCTCACGCCGCAGGGCCGCGAGCGCCTGATGATCGCTGCGGCGCTGGCGGGGCTGGCGCTGCTGCTGATCGACGGCTCGGTGTCGCGGGCCAGGATGCTCGGCTTCTGGAGCGGCTCGCTGGCGGCCTGCGTGGTGCAGCAGCGCTACGTCCCGTTCGACGCCGGCGGCACGCGCTGGCAGCGGCTGGCCAAGCTGGCGATCGGTTTGCTCGGGCTGTTCGCGCTGCGGGCCGGGCTCAAGGCGGCGCTGCCCGCCGACGCCTGGGCTGCCGGCCTGCGCTACGCGCTGTTGGGCGTCTGGGTGGCCCTGGCGGCGCCGGCGATTTTCCGCGCGCTGTTCGGGCCGCCGCCGGCGCCCGCCGAGCCGGGCGCCTGAAACTGGCGCGGCGCCGCCGCCTGTGCTACCGTGGCGGCGGACATCCACCTTAGCCGAGGAGGCACCGATGGCTGGAACCTCGCTGGAGCTGCGGACCGTCACCGTGGGCGATTGGAAGGAAAACTGCTACATTCTGCGCGACGCCGCCGCCAAGGAGGCGATCGTGGTCGATCCCGGCGCCGAGGCCGAGCGGATCCTGGCCGCGCTGGACGGCGCCGCAGTCGCCCATATTCTCATCACCCACGCCCACGGCGACCACGTCGGCGCGGTCGAGGCGGTGCGCGCCGCGACCGGGGCGCCGGTCTGGATCCATCCCGCCGAGCTGCCGGCCCTGGCGCCGATCAGCCACGATCGCGAGCTGGCGGACGGGCTGGAGCTGGACTGGGCCGGCCACCGGATCCGCGCCGTCCGGACGCCAGGCCACACGCCGGGGATGATCAGCCTGATCGTCGATGAAACCCACGCCTTGGTCGGCGACACTATTTTCGCCGGCGGCCCGGGCCGGACCTGGAGCGCCGACGATTTCGTCACCACGCTGGCGACTCTGCGCTCGACGATCCTGTCCTGGCCCGACCATTATCAATGCCACCCAGGCCACGGCCCGTCCTTTGAGCTGGGCGCGGTCCGCCCGGCCATCGCTGCCTTCGCCGGGCGCGAGCATCCCGCCGGCTTCCACGGCGACGCCGAGTGGTGAGCGCTCAGCGCGGCGCCGCGTCCAGGATGCGCCGGGCCTCGGCCCAGAGATCCTGGCGCTCGCCCTCCGCCCAGGCTGCGGCGTAGTCCTCGTCGGCCAGCGCCGCGCGCACGATTCCGCGCAGCTGCTCATACATAATCTGATCGGCCGGCGCCGGCGCATCAAGGCTGGCGCTGCGGCGAAAGGCGTCGGCGGCGCCCAGCAGCCGGGCGCCGATGGCGGGCCGGCCGGTTGCTGCCTCCAGCGCCGCCCAGACATCCAGCGTCGTCGAGAGCTTGAAGCCATGCTCCTCGGCCGCCCAGTGGCCCAGGCTGGCCAGCGTTTGCTCGCGGGCCGCCGGCAGATCGCCAAGCAGCAGGCAGCAGACGCCGAGCAAATATTGAGCGTGGGCGATGCCCCAGAGCAGGCCGCTGCGCTGGCGGCGGCCGAGCCCTTCGGCCAGCAGCTGGCGCGCGGCGCCGGCGTCGCCCGCCAGCAAGGCGACGGTGCCCAGCCCCACCAGCACCGTCGCCAGCAGATGATCGGCGCCCAGCTCCCGGACCAGCGCCAGCGCCGCCGCCAGATCATCGCCGGCCTCGGTGAGCCGTCCGCAGGCGAGGAAGACGGTGCCGCGCCGCTGAAGCACCGTGATGCGGAACGCGGGATCGTTGATGTCGGCCTCCAGCAGCAGCGCCCGGCCGAGATAATCCATGGCTGGCTCGGGGCGGCCGTCCGCCACCGAGGCCCAGCCCAGGCTGACCAGCAGCGCGCCGATCTTGGCCGGCTCCTCCAGGTTTTCGTACAGCGCCAGCGCCGCCTGGTAGCGCTCGATCGCGGCTCCGTAGCGGCCCTGGCGGTCGAGCAGGGCCGCCCAGGCCTCCTCGACTGGCGCGCGGATGGCGGGAGCGGCGCCCCGGACGGCGGCTGCGATCCGCTCCAGCCACGCGCCGCCCTCGCGCCACATGCCGTGGGTCGCCCACCAGCGGCCCAGGATCTGCCCGTACGCCGCCGCCAGCGCCGGCTCGGCCTCCACGCACCAGCCGAGGGCTGCGCGGAGATTATCCATCTCATCGCGGAGGCGCTGAAGCCAGAGATGGCGCGTCGGCCCGGCCATGGCCTGCTCGGCGCCGCCGGCCAGCTCCAGGAAATGGCGGGCGTGGGCGCTGCGGGCCGCCGGCTCGGCGCCGCGCTCGCGCAGATGGCCGGCGGCGTACTCGCGGATGGTCTCAAGCATGGCGAAGCGCGCGGCGCCGCCATCGCGCTGCACCAGGTGATTGTCGATCAGCTCGCTCAGGCCGTCGAGGGCCGGTCCCGCCGCCGTCGCCTCTGCCAGCGCCTCGGCTGTCTCCAGCGTCCAGCCCCGGGCGCAGACAGCGAGGACTTCCAGCAGGCGCCGGGCTCCGTCGCCGAGCAGGTTGCAGCTCCAGTCGATGGTCTGGCGGAGCGTTTGCTGACGCTCGGGCAGGTCGCGGGGGCCGCCAGCCAGCAGGGCGAACCGCTGATCCAGTCGCTCCAGCAGCTGTCCCGGCGTCAGCAAGCGCAGCCTGGCGGCGGCCAGCTCGATCGCCAGCGGCAGGCCCTCCAAGCGCGCGCAAATGTTGGCGCAGACAGCCAGCAGTTCGGGCGAGAGGCGCAGGCCGGGCAGCTGGGCGCGCGCCCGCTCCACGAACAGCCGCAGCGCCGGCCCGTCGGCCGCCTGCTCGCCGCCCAGCGCCAGCGGCCCCAGGCTGAAGACATGCTCGCCGGTGACGCGCAGCAGCCGGCGGCTGGTGGCGAGGATGGTCACGCCAGGGGCGCGCCGGAGCGCCGCGCTGAGCTGCGGGCCAACCTCGGCGACCTGCTCAAGATTATCGAGGACCAGCAGCATGCGCTTGCCGGCCAGCGCGGCGATCAGCCGCTCAAGCGCCGGCTCATCCGTCCCGCCGCCGGCGCCGAGCGCTTCGGCGATCGCCAGCAGCGCATCTTCGGGGCGGCGCGCCGGCGTCAGGTCGATGAACTGCGCCCCGTGCGCGAAGCCGCCGGCGGCCTGCTGGGCTGCGGCGATCGCCAACGCCGTTTTGCCCACGCCGCCCATGCCGCAGACCGTGATCAGCCGGCGCTCCGGCGCCAGCAGCAGCGCGCAGAGGCTGGCGCGCTCGTCCTCCCTGCCGATCAGCGGCGTCAGCGGGAGCGGCAGGCCCGGGGCGCCAGGATGCCTGGGCGCCACGTTGAGCCCGGCGAGCGGCGGACTGTCGCCGGCGCGCGCCGCTCGCTCCCGCCGCAGCCGTTCGATCAGTCCGAGCGTGGCGGCGGCGGGCTCGACGCCCAGCTCACGGCGCAGCGTCGCGCGGCAGTGGGCGAAGTGGCGTTCGGCGCCGCGCTCGTCGCCCAGCGCCACGTGCAGGCTGATCGCGTGGCGGTGCATCTCCTCGGCGGTCGGGTCGAGCGCCAGGTAGCGCTGGGCGATGCGCAGGGCCGCCGCATGCCCGCCGCCGTCGATCGCATGCTCGAAGGCGCTCGCCAGCGCCGCCAGGGCCCGGCGTTCCCAGCGCGCCCGCTCCTGATCGGCCCATGCTGCGAATTCGGCGGGCGCTGGAAGCGAAAAGCCATCCAGGAAGGGGCCGGCGATCAGGTCCGCCGCTTGCTCCAGCAGATCGCTGCGCCGCTCGCGCTCGGCCTGGGCCAGCAGCCGCCCCAGCGCGGCAGTGTCGGACCAGGCGCGCTGGGGATCTAAATTGACATAATCTTGGGTGGTGCGAAGCGCCGCAGGCTCGGGCAAGGCCTGGCGAGCGTGGGTCAGCAGATGGGTGAGGTTGCGGCGGGCCGCGGCGTCGGGGATGTCGGGCCAGAAAAGGTAGCACAGCTCGGCGCGCGGGACCGGCGCCAACTCGACGCCGAGCCGGAACAGCAAGGCGCGGATCTGGCGGCGCCGCACCGACAGCTCGGTCCCCTGCCAGCTGAGGCCGGGCGAGCCGAACAAGCGCAGCCGTAGCGGCGGATCAGCCTGTTCGCTCGGGAGCGGACTGGGGGCGGCGAGGGTCATGCTGGCATCCTGGATTCTCCGCGCGATCGCGGCTACAAACCGGCCTGGTGGCCCAAGTCTAGGGCGGGCGCGGCAGGCCGTCAATCAGCCGGCTGGCTGATGCGCTGCGGCGGCCGGCGGCGCGACGAGTCGATCTCGAACCCTCCCGCTCCGGCCCGCCGCGCTGATCGGCAGCGGGGCGCGATCGGCGACGGACGCCAAGTGCCGCCGGCCGCGCCGCTCCCGGCTACTGCACCGCCAGCGTCAGCCGCATGCCAGCCTCGTAGTGGCCGGGCAGGTGGCAGGCGACCTCGTAGCTGCCGGGGGCTGCGAAGGTGAGTTCGCGGGCGGCGCTGGCGCCAGGCCCCAGTTCGGCACTGTCGATGGCGCCGAGCGTGTCGGCGTGCGCGTCGTGGGCGTGCGCGCCCCCGTTCTGCGGCGTCACCACCCACTCATGGGCGACGGCGCCGGTGTTGCGAACGACAAAGCGGTAGGGCGTCCCTGCGGCCAGCGTCACTGGCGCTGGCGTGAACCCGAACTCGGTAGCGTCCATCGGGATTTCGACGGCCGGCGCGCCTGCCGCGGGCTGGTTGCTCGCGCAGGCGGCCAGCAGCGCGGGCAAGATCGCTGCGGCGAGCAGGCGGCGGAAGAAAACGCGGGTCATGGGTGATCTCCTTGTGCGGCGCTGCCGGGCCTGGCGCCCGCTGAGGGCTGATGGGCTGCGGCGGCAGCATCGCGCTAACGATTGATGGGATCAAGCGTAGCCTGGCGCCGGCCCGCCGCCTATCCGCCAAATCGCCTGGCTCGGGGCCGGCGGGGCGTGTACAATGGGCTGTGGCGCAGCGAAGGAGGCGATTCATGCCGATTCGGGTGGTTCTGGCAGATGATCATAACGTGGTTCGCAAAGGCATTCGCGAGTTTCTTGGCGAGGAGCCCGACCTGGAGGTGGTCGGCGAGGCGCGCAACGGCGAGGAGGCGGTCGATCTGGCGCTCGCCCTCCAGCCCGATGTCGTGGTGATGGATATCGCCATGCCGGTGCTGTCGGGCGTGGAGGCGACCCGCCAGCTCCGCGCGCAGGCGCCCCGGGTGCGGGTGCTGGTGCTCACCGCCTACGACGACGATCCCTACGTCTATGCGCTGCTTGACGCAGGCGCCGCCGGCTATGTGCTCAAGACCGCCGAGTCGCGCGAGATTGTGCGGGCCGTCCGCAGCGCCGCCGCCGGGCAGCAGGCTCTCGATCCGGCGGTCGCCGCCCGCCAGGCCGCGCGCGACACCCGGCCGGCGGCGAGCGGCGACACGC
>DASWWB010000209.1:0-7742 GCA_036406115.1 Herpetosiphonaceae bacterium | reverse complement strand
GTCGGCGGGCTCGGCGCGCAGGCGGCCCTGGAGCGCGGCGGCCAGGGCCAGGGCGCCGCCCGCCGCCGGAGAGACAACGGTCCAGGTGCCGTCGAGCTGCTGGGCCACCGCGCCGCCGTGGCGCCGGACGCAATGCTGGATCACGGCGTCGAGCCACTCAAGGGTGGCGCGCTGCTCGGCCGAGGCGGCGGGGCGGTCGGCGTCGGTCAGGCGGATCAGGGCCAGCGTGTTGGCGTGTTCTCCCATCGCAGGCTCCCTCGGCAATGCCCCGGCGGGGCGGAACGGCGCTCAGCGCTGCGCGAACGCCTCCTCGATGACCCGGGCCAGCGGCAGGGCGCGGCCCTCGCGGCAGGCGGCGGCGGGCGCCTGCTGGCCGGCCAGCTCGGCCATCGCCGCCTGGTGGCGGCTGAAAATCGGCCCGATGTCCGGGCAGAGCCGTGCGCCGAGGCTCTCGCCCAGCGCCTCGGCGGCGCCCCAGAGCCGGGCCGCCGCCTCGGGGCGCTCGCGCTGGAGGGCCACGCTGGCCAGTCCGGTCAGGCATTCGGCGATGCCGATCTTGTGGCCCTGGTCGAGATACAGGCGCAGCGCTTCGGCGAAGCACTCGGCGGCGGCGCCGGGGTCGCGCTCGGCCAATCTGACCCAGCCCAGATTGCTGAGCGAGCCGGCGATGCCCCGTTGGTCGTTGAGGGCGCGCCGCCCCGCCAAGCTTTCGTCGTAGAGCGCGGCGGCGTCGGCGTAGCGCTCCTGGCGCAGCGCCACGTTGCCCAGGTTGAGGATGGAGAAGGCGGCGCCCCAGCGATCGCCGATGGTGCGCTGATAGCCGAGCGCCTCCTCCAGCAGGCTGGTCGCCGCCGCGTCGTCGCCGCGCAGGATGGCGAGATGGCCGAGATTGTTGAGCAGCATCGCGCTGCCCAGGGTGTCGCCCAGGCTGCGGCGCAGCGCCAGCCCGGCCTCGAAGTGGCCGCGCGCCAACTCGTAGTCGCCGCGCTGCCAGCCGAGGAAGCCGGCGCCGTGCCGCACCATCGCCAGGTGGGCGGGATCGGCCAGGTCGCCGCGCGCCAGGGCCTTGGCCAGCCACTCGGCGCCCTCGCTCAGGTGGCCGTGCATCGACCAGAAGCGCCAGAGTCCGCCGCTCAGCCGGACCAGCAGCTCGGCGTCGCCGGTGTTCTCGGCGAAGCGCAGTGCCGCGCGCAGGTTGTGATGCTCCAGCTCCAGCCGGGTCAGCCACTCGGCCTGATGGGAGCCGCGCAGCGCCACCTCGGTCTGGTCGGCCAGGCGGGCGAAGAACTCGGCGTGCTGGCGGCGCAGGGCGCCGGACGCGGTCCGCTCGTCCAGCCGCTCGATCGCGTACTCGCGGATCGTCTCCAGCATCCAGAACCGGGCCTCGCCGCCGGCCTGCTCCTCCTGGCGCAGCAAACTCTTGTTGAGCAGCGAGCCGATCCCATCCAGCGGATCGAGAGCGGCGTGGGCGGCGCAGACCGCCTCGGCGGCCTCCAGGCTCCAGCCGCCGCTGAACACCGCCAGGCTGGCGAACAGATCCTGCTCGGCGGGCTCCAGCAGGCCGAAGCTCCAGTCGATCGCCCCGCGCAGGGTTTGCTGGCGCAGCGGCAGGTCGCGCGCCCCGCCGGTCAGGGCCTGGAGCCGGTTGCTGAGGCGGGCTAGGATCTGGCGCGGGCTGAGCAGGCGGGTGCGGGCGGCGGCCAGCTCGATCGCCAGCGGCAGGCCATCGAGCTGGCGGCAGATCTCGGCGATCGCCGCCGCGTGCTCGGGATCGGCGCCGAGGCCGGGCTTGAAGCGCTCGGCGTGGGCCAGAAACAGCGCGACCGCCGGATAGTCGGCCAGCTCATCCGCCCCGCCCTGCTCGCCGGCGTCCGGCACCGCGAGCGGCGCCAGGGGGTACTCGTACTCGCCGTAGACGTGCAGCACCTCGCGGGTGGTGATCAGCACCTTGAGCTGGGGCGCGTGGGCCAGCAGCTCGCTGACCAGCGGCCCGGCGGCGACGATCTGCTCGAAATTATCGAGCAGCAGCAGCTGCTGGCGCGGGCGCAGCTGCTCCTTGATCGTCTCCAGCAGCGGCTCGCCGACAATCTCCCTGACGCCGAGGGCGCTGGCGATCGCCGACGGCAGCAGGCCGGGCTGGGTGATCGCCTCCAGCGGCGCGTAGGTCACGCCGTGGTCGAAATCGTCGAGCGCCTCGGCGGCGATTTGCAGGCCGAGGCGGGTCTTGCCGATGCCGCCGGGGCCGGTCAGCGAGAGGATTCGCACGTCGGGCCGCCGGAGCAACGCGCCGGTCTCGCTCAGCTCGCGCTCGCGGCCGATCAGGGCCGTCGATTGGGTCGGCAGATTGGCCGGGCGGCTGTCAAGGGTTCTGAGCGGCGGGAAATCGTTGATCAGATCAGGGTGGACCAGCTGGAAGATCCGCTCGGGCGAGGCGAGATCCTTGAGCGAGCGCTCGCCGAGGTCGCGCAGGCTGGCGCCGGGCGGCAGCCAGTCGCCGGCGTGGGCGAGGGCGGCCTGGGAGAGCAGGATCTGGCCGCCGTAGCCGACTGCCAGCAGCCGCGCCCCGCGGTTGAGGGTCGGGCCGAAGTAGTCGTGGTCGCGCTCCTGGGCGGCGCCGGTGTGGATGGCCATGGCGACCCGGTGCTCCTGGCTGCCGCACTCGCGCTGGATGGCCAGCGCCGCCGCCAGGGCGTCGGGCGCCTGGCTGAAGACTGCCAGGCTGCCGTCGGCCAGGAACTTGACCACCACCCCGCCGGCGGCGGCGACCTGCCTGCCGACCACGGCGTGATGGTGGTTGGTGAGCTGCTGGCCGGCCTCGGGATCGCGGTCCCACAGGCCGGCGCTGTCTTCGATGGCGGTGAAGATGAACGTGACTGTTCCGCTGGGCAGAGTGTTCATTGGCAGCGCGTCTCCGTTGGCGTCTGGGGCTTATCATATCACGCCCCGCAACGCCGCCGGGGCCCGCTACGCGCTGTAGCGCTGCAAGGAATACTGCTGGCTGCTGAACAGCGGCTCGTCAGGCGCCGGCAGGGCGCAGGCGTAGAGGCCGTTGGGCTGGAGGACGCGGGCCTGGGCCGTGTCGCGGCAGCCGGCGCCGAGGATCTCGTCGCGGATCAGCGCCAGCACGCCCTGGTCCTCGACCGGGAACAGCACCTCGACCCGCCGGTCAAGGTTGCGCTGCATCAGGTCGGCGCTGCCGGCGAACATCTGGTCGTCGCCGCCGTTGCGGGCGTAGTAGATCCTGCTGTGCTCCAGGAAGCGGCCGACCACGCTGGCCACCCGGATGTTCTCGCTGATGCCGGGGAGGCCGGGCCGCAGGCAGCAGATGCCCCGCACCAGCAGGTCGATCTCGACCCCGGCCTGCGAGGCCTGGTAGAGCAGCTGGATCATCTGCTCGTCGACCAGCGAGTTCATCTTGAAGATCAGCCTGCCGCGCCGCCCGGCCTGCTGGTGGCGGATCTCGCGCTCGATCATCTCGGCCAGATGGGCGCGCAGCGTGATCGGCGCCACCAGCAGCTTGCGGTAGCTGGCCTGGCGCGAGTAGCCGGTCAGGTAGTTGAACAGGTCCGAGGCGTCGGCGCCGATGTCGGGGTTGGCGGTGAACAGGCCGAGGTCGGTGTAGACATGGGCGGTGACGGCGTTGTAGTTGCCGGTGCCGAGATGGACGTAGCGCCGCAGCCCGTCGCGCTCCTTGCGCACCACCAGGGCGATCTTGCAGTGGGTTTTCAGGCCGACCAGCCCGTAGGCCACGTGGACGCCCTCGCGCTCCAGCGCCCGCGCCCACTCGATGTTGTTCTCCTCGTCGAAGCGGGCCTTCAGCTCGACCAGCACCGCCACCTGCTTGTCGTACTCGCGGGCCTTGAGCAGCGCCTGGACCACCGGCGAGTTGCGGCCGACCCGGTAGAGCGTCTGCTTGATCGCCAGCACGTGCGGGTCGCGGGCGGCGGCGTTGAGGAAATCGACGACCGGCGTGAACGAGTCGTAGGGGTGGTGGACCAGCACGTCGCGGCGCTGGATGATATTGAACATGTCCTCGCCAGTGCTCAGCACCGCCGGCAGCGACGGCAGGAACGGCGGGTGTTTCAGCTCGTGGCGCTCAAGCCTGGTCAGCGCGATGATCGCGCTCAGATCTAGGGGCCCCTCGGAGACATATACATCCTCGGCGGCGGCGTCTAGCTGATCGATCAGCAGCTCGACCAGCCGCGGCGGCATGGTCAGGTCGGTCGAGAGCTTGACCACCGGCCCGAAGCGGCGCTGGCGCACGCCCAGCTCGATCGACTCCAGCAGATCGTCGGCCTCGTCCTCCGATACATCCATGTCGGTGTTGCGGATGATCCGGAACAGATAGGCGTTGAGGACCGCGATGCCGGGGAACAGGGCCGCCAGGTTGGCGTCGATGATCTGCTCCAGCCAGGTGAAGCAGAGCGCGCCAGGCCGCTCGCTCTCGACCGCCACCAGCCGCGGCAGCGAGGCCGGGACCTTGATCCGGGCGAAGCGCTCGCCGTGCTCGGGATCGTCGATCACCACCGCCAGGTTGAGGCTCAGATTGGAGATATGCGGGAAGGGATGGGCCGGATCGAAGGCCAGCGGCGTCAGGACCGGGAAAATCTCGTCGTCGAAATAGGTTTTGAGCCGGGCCTGCTGGTGGTCGCTGAGCGCGCGGTAGTCGAGGATGTCGATGCCCTCCCCGGCCAGGCGGGGCAGCAGGTCATTGTGGAAGCAATCGCGCTGGAGCTGGACCAGCGGCAGGACGGCGGCGCGTACGGCGGCGAGCTGCTCGGTGGGCGTCAGGCCGTCGGTGGTGCGCTCGATCACGCCGGCGGCGATCTGCTCCTTGAGCCCCGAGACTCGGATCATAAAGAACTCATCGAGATTGGTGCTGAAAATAGCGAGGAAACGGACGCGCTCCAGCAGCGGCAGCCGCTGGTCGAGGGCCTCCTCCAGCACCCGCTGGTTGAACTGGAGCAGGCTGATTTCGCGGTTGATGTACAGCGCCGGCGCGTTGAGCGGCGTCTCGGCGGGCTCCGGGGGGAAGATCGGCTGTGTCATGATGAAAACTCGCAAGCAGGAAGGATGCCAGGCGAGCGCAGTCTAGCTGCTGATGGTTAAGGGTGTGTTAACGGCGGGCGCAGGTCCCGGCTAGTTGACAATCGTCTTGATCAGGCTCATCAGCTTATCGACCTCGAAGGGCTTTTGCATGATCACGGCGCCCTCCTCCTCAAGGTCGTCGAACCAGGGCTTGCGGTTGAGCGCGGTCAGGATCAGGACCGGGATGCCTTCGTCTTGCAGGCGCTCGCGCAGCTGGTTGAAGACCTCGACGCCGTCCATCTGCGGCATCATGATATCGGAGATCACCAGATCGGGCTGAAGGTGTTCCAGCATCTTGATGCCGTCGGCCCCGTTGTTCGCCAGGATGACCTCATATCCCGCTTCGCGCAGCGCGATTTCCAGGACCATTTGCAACGCGAGATCGTCGTCCATCACAAAGATTGTTTTTGGCATGTATTGGAACCCCTCAAGTGACCAAGCTGGGCGCCATTATAGCATATTGGCGCTAGGCGCCTGATGGGCTGGCTCACCTACAGGGGGGATGCGGGGCTGCCGGCGGCCAGGGCGCGGGCGGCGTGGCGCGGCCACTGCGGGTCCTCGTTGAGGATCGCGCCAAGGCCGACGAGGTCGGCGCTGCCCTCCTCGATCACGCTGCTGGCGAAGGCCGGCTCGCCCATCCCGCCGTTGACGATCACCGGCACGTCGGTCACCGCCTTGATCGCGGCGGCGAGCGGGATCTGCCAGCCGGGGAAGCGGGCGATCGGCTGCCCCGGCTGGAGCCCGGGCACCACGTCGAGCAGATCGACGCCGGCGGCCACCAGCCGGCGGGCGGCCACCCTGCTCTCGTGGAGGCCGATGCCTTCGTCGCTGAACTCGTCGGCGACGAGCCGATAGCCGATCACCAGGCCGGGGCCGAGCCAGCGGCGAATGCCCTCGACGATCTCCTGGGCCAGCAGGATGCGGTCGAGGCCGTAGGCGTCGCGGCGCCGGTTGCTGAGCGGCGAGTGAAGCTGGTGGAGCAGGGTGTGCTCGGCGCCGTGGATGGCGACGCCGCGGCAGCCGGCGGCCCGCGCCCGCCAGGCGGCGGCAACAAAGGCCTCGCGGATCGGCTCCAGGTCGCGGGCGGCAAGCTGATGGGGCGGGAGCGGCGGGTGGCTGAGCAGGGGCAGGAGATGGGCGCCGTGGCTTTCGATCGCCCGGACCAGGCGGGCGATCTCGGGCACCAGCATGTCGCTGTGGAGGGTCGCCAGGCCCGGCTGCCTGCTGGGCGCGACGCTGATCGGCTCGCTCAGCACCAGGCCGGCGCCGCCGGCGGCCCAGCGCCGGTAGCTGCCGACCAGCTCTTCGGTGACGAAGCCGCCGGGGGCGGCGGCGCGGATGGGCAGCGGCGCGCGCGCGATGCGGTTGCGGAGCATGAGCGGCCCCAGCGGGAGCGGCGTGAACAGAGTAGCCATCGGAGCCTCCTGGCGACGTTGCGGACCTCCTTCCGATTATACGCAGCCACCCCGGCCCGGCAATCCCTCGGGAACCGTCCGGAGGCCTAAAAACGGCGGGTGTCAGCAAACTGTAACCTGCCCGAATTGTCCGGCGGGGCGCGCCCGGCTACCCTTGGGGCAGGAACTTCAAGGAGACGCAGCCATGGCTCTTGCCCCCTTCGGTCGCACGCTCATCCCGCGCATGCGGCAGCTTCACTGCCAGCGGCGCTACGCCCGCCTGCTCGCCGAGCGCTGGCAGAGCACCCTGCCCGGCCGCGCCCTGCCGGCCCTTGCCACGCTGCCCCTCCCGGTCCAACCAGCAGGCGCCGGAACCGCCGGCCCGCTCCTCGCCGCCGCCGAGCACGTCTCGCGGCTGCGCCTGGCAGGCCTGCCCGGCACCGGCCGCTCGCTGGCGGTCAAGCAGCTGCTGCTGGCCTGGGCCAACGGCGAGACCCGCCTCGCCTGCACCCCGATCTACATCCATCTCCCCACCACGACCCTCGACCCCGACGAAGCCTTTCGCGCCGAGCTGAGCGCCGTGGGCTTCGACACCGATCCGATTGTGATCGAGCGCGGCTTCGCCTCCGGCCTCTGGATGCCGGTGCTCGACGATTGGGATGGCGCGCCCGAGATCCGACAGCTGGTCTGGCGCAAGTGGCTGCTCCATCTCGCCTCCCGCTACCCGGTGCTGCGCGCCCTGGCGGTGACCGGCCCCGAGGCCGGCGAGTGGCCTGATTTCAGCGAGTACGCGATGAGCCCGGTCACGCCGGCGCTGCTGGAGCGCTGGCTGGCCCATCTGCTGCCCGGCGAGGAGCCGGAGCTGCTGCTCGGCCCGCTGCTGACCGATGAGCGGCTGCGCCCGCTCGGCGAGCGGCTGCTGGACGTGGTGGCCCTGGCGCTGACCTACGAGCGCAGCGGCTTTCCGTCCAATCGCGCGCGGCTCTACGCCACCACCCTCGATCTCATCCTGCGCCCGCTGGCCGGCCCCGAGCTGCCGCGCGTGCGGACCAGCCTGGCCGCGCTGGGCTTCCAAGTTCTGAGCGGCAACCCGCCGCCGCTGCTGCCCCCTGAGCTGCGGCCGCTGGCCGATCAGCTCGGGGGGCTGGTCGCTGTCGATCAGCACCAGCGGCTGCATTTCGCCCATCCCTGCTTCCTGGCGTTCTGCGCCGGCCTCTATCTGGCAACGGGCGGCAAGCTCGGCGAGTTTGATTCCGCCGC
>DASWWB010000208.1:0-3914 GCA_036406115.1 Herpetosiphonaceae bacterium | reverse complement strand
TCATGTTCGCCCACCAGATCCGCCAGCCCTTCAAGCAGGCCTTCCGCGAAGTGTATCTGCTGACCGAGGCCGAGCTGCGCACGCGGACCTACAGCAACCGCATGGCGGCCCATCTGCTGAAACAGCACCAGTTCAACACCCTCGCCGCCGGCCGCGGCTGGCGCTACAAGCTGCTGGGCGCCTACGACGACGGGCGCGACGGCGAGATCGCCAGGCTCGACCTGCCAGCCCACGGCCTCCAGGCCCAGTACTGGATCAACGATCTGCTGGGGAACTACGACGATTTCAACGATGCGGGGATCTGGCTGTACGTGGCGACGGACCAAGTGCGCTTCGTGCGCGGTGAGGAGCCGGTCGAGCTGATCAGCGTGCCGCCGATCGTCTTTTCGGAGGCGATGCGCGACGTGGACCTGTTCGTGGGCGTGGCGAGCGTGGGCAACGATCCGCAGTGGCGCGACAGCGGCGGCACTGCCGGCGCGCACCGCGCCTACTGGGACGGCTATGCGTTCGGCGACCTGACCGAGAGCGCCAAGGAGCGCAAGGCCATCCTGGAGCGGCTGCTGCCGCGGCTGACCCTGGCGCCGGTCAGCAAGATCGAGGGCAAGTTCCTGGTGGTGCGGGGCAAGCTGCGCACCTACAAAATCCACCTGGGGAGCAGCAACATCCTGATGGAGCCCAACGATCAGTATCTGTGCATCGTGCCCAGCCGCTCGCAGGACGACACGGCCCAGGTGTTCCTGCCCTTCGAGGGCGACCGGGGCCTCTCGCTGGTGCTGAGCAAGGCCTTTCTGCTGGCCAACGATGATCGGATCACTGACCCGACCATCACCAGGCAGATCGGCTGAGCGTGGCGGGCGGCTGGAGCGCGTCGAGCAGCTGCCGCAGCTCATCCAGGCCGAACGGCTTGGCCAGGAAGCGGCGGCCCGGCCCTGCCAGCAGCAGCGCCTCGGCGGCGGTCAGGCCGCTCATCACGACCACCGGCGCGCCGGTGAGCCGGTCCAGCTCGGCGAGCAGCGGGCTGATCGGCGCGCCATCCAGCGTCGCGTCGACGAAAATGCCGCTGATGGCGGCGCGATGCGCTTGGGCGAGCGTGAGGGCCTGCGCCCCGGTCGGCGCGGACGCGACCTGGCAGCCCAGGCAGCGCAGCATCGACTCGACCACCTTGCGGACGCTTGAGTCATCGTCGACAATCATCAGGAGGGGCTGGGTCATACGGCACCTGGTTTCTGGCGAGCGGCTCGCCGGGGAGATTGAATTGATTGACGCTCCCAGCCTACCAGCCGGGCGCCAGCCGGTCTATCGGGAGTTTCGCCGGCGTTTCTCAGGGATTTGCTGAGATTGGTAGACGGCCGGCGGCGGCAGATTAACCAGTCGCCGGCGCAGGGGCGCCGTTTGGCCCATGTGGAGGTGCGATGGAGATTCCCTCAACGCTTGACCAATTCGAGTTCCGCCAGGAGCGGCTGCCGATCGGCAGCGCGTTCCACTACCGCAAATCCAATCTCGACGGTTCCTCGCCGGCGGCGGTGAGCATGTATCTGAGCGACGGCGAGACGCTCGAAGTGCTGAAAGTCGAGGCCCACGGCGTCGACGCGCCGCTGATCCGCGCCCGGCTCGACTGGGAGCGGTTCGGCGCCGACCGGCTCCGCTCCTGGCTGGTGACCGGCGACGGCGTCCGCCGGCAGATGGCCGAGTTCAGCGCCGAGGCCGAGGTCATCAAGGTCCATCTGCCCATGGCCGGCAGGAACGAGCGCGTGCCGATCGCCCATCTGCCGTTCCACGTCTACAACTTCGATCTGCTCAGCCTGGTCCTGATGGTGCCGCATCTGGCCCGGCCGGACGAGCCGTTCAGCGTCGGGCTGTACCAGCCGGGGTTCTCGCCCCGGGCGAAAAGCGCGCTGGAGTACCTTGGCCTGGCGGAGTTCGACCCTGCCGGCGAGGTCGAGGATGAAGGCGTCGTCTGCCGGCGCTACGCCGTCGGCGGTCCGGCCTTCGGCGGCAAGACCGGCCAGCTGTGGGCCGAGCGCGACACCGGCCTGGTGCGCTGGATCGCCATTCCGGTCCCCGACCATCCCGACTGGGACAGTTTCATGCTCACTTTTGAGCGCCAGGAGCGGCTGGGCCGGGCCCAGTGGGACGCCTTCGTCGCCGAAACCATCGGCGGGCTGAGCGGGCGGGCGGAGTAGGGATGGGCTAGCGGCTGCCTGCTGCCACGGCGCGCTGCCTGGAGGGGGCGCGGATTGGGGCGAAAGGGTTGCGCTCCTCGCGGATTGCGGGGAGCGGGGCGGGGCGGCGATCGCCGCCCCGCATTGTTTGGATGGTCCGGTTAGCGCGGAGGGGCCGGACCGGACCGCGTCAGCTTATGGCAGCGGCGGGGCTTGCGGCTTGGCGCCCCGGCTGTCAGCTGGCCCTTGCGCGTTGGCGCAGGCCGCCGTGTTGCCTTGGACCCAGGCGGTGGGGGCGGATTCGCCGGCGCTGTTCTTGGCGGCGATGCGGTAGTAGTGGGTGGTGCCGCAGCCGAGGCCGGTGTTGGCGTAGGCGGTTGCGTTGGCGCCGACGCTCACCCAGAAACCCCAGGCCCACTGGCCGTTGATGTACTGCCATTTGTAGACCGAGTAGCTGGTCTCGTTGCTGGTGTCGCTCCAGGCCAGGCTCACGCTGCTGGCGGTCGCGCCGCTGACGCGCAAGTTGGCGGGCGTGGCCGGGGCGGTGCCGCCGCCGGGCTGGATCAAGAAGGCGCTGTTGGCGGAGTTCCAGTGCGTCGCCAGATACGAGCCGGCCGGCGGGCTGGTGTGGAAATAGTCGTCGTGGTTGCAGTCGAAGCGGGTGTCATGGGCGCGGTCGGTGCAGATGTACTGCATCGCGGGATAGTTGGGCGAGTCCGAGTAGCACATCAGGTCATATTCATCGACGCAGTGCCAGCCGCGGCTGGTGTGCGGCGCGGAAAGCTGGACCCCGCCGATGTTGTGCATATTCTCGTGAGCGGCGGTGCTGCCGCCCCAGCAGCCGGCGTCGACGCGGGCATACGAGGTCGTGGTGTCGTTGCGGTTGGTCGTGATATTGCGATCATCGTTCTGAATGCCGCCGATGCCGCAGTAGACATTAGCGTCGACGAACATCAGGTACTTGCGGTTCGCCGAGGTGTAGCCTTTCGCCGCCACCTCGCTGATGGTCTTGTCGAAGGTGTCGTCGCCGGCGGCCGAGATCACGATATTCAGGACCGAGACCGCGCAGTTGGCATCGGTGACATAGCGCACATTGCGCACACCGCCGGTTTCGGCCGCGCTGGCCTTGTAAATCGTATCCATGTCCGCCGCCCAGGTGCGGAACGAGGCCAGGTAGCTGGCGTAGCGGTCGGCGCGGTCCGAGGCGCGCACGTACATCACCTGGGTGCGTTTGCCGCTCACGCCGTCGCCGTCGCAGATGATCGCATCGTTGGGAGCGACGGTCTCGACGGGCGCGACCGAGCGCGCGACATGCTGCGCCAGCCCTGATTCATCCGGGCCATGCGTGCAAACCTCGTGCTTGCCGACCTGGAACATGCCGACGCAGGGCCCGCTTTGCGCAGGCACGAGGCCGTCGAAGACCATGCCTTTCTCGGGGCGGTTCGGCGGCAGCTTGGTGAGCGGCTGGGCCTTGTCGGATGGGGCGGGCGATGGGGTTTGCGCGGAGACGGGGACCGACAGAGTGCTGAGAAAAAGTGCAAACAGACCGACCATCAGGAAGCGGACAGAATTCCGTGAGCGCATACGTTCTCCTTTTGGGGTTTTCCGACTTTTAGGATCCGCCGGACGCGCTGCTCAGGCCTTCGAGCAACTGTCGCCAACAACAAGGCATACGGTATGCGCCGCCGATTATAACGGATTTTTAATAAAAAATAAACTAGTATTTTCAAGCGGTGTTTAAGCGCTCTCGGT
>DASWWB010000207.1:0-2309 GCA_036406115.1 Herpetosiphonaceae bacterium | reverse complement strand
CGATGTGGCGGCGCTGGCCGACGGCCTGGCCTACTTCTTCGTCTTTGGCCTGGGCTTTGGCTGGCCGCTGGTGCTGCTCCCGCTCCTTGCGGTGCCGCTCCAGCGCCGCCTCACGCGCTGGTCGACCAGCGCCCATGGCTGGCTCACCCGTGGATCAGGGGTCCTTTTGATTGCGATTGGCTTCTTTGGCATGGTTGTGGAGGTGCTGCCAAACTGGTAATCCCAGCCCAGGGGCGCACTGTGCCCGTTTTGAGATGGCGCGTCGGCAGTAGAGATCGGCGGGGACACATGGATGAGTCAGCGCGACGCCCGGCCCCATGATTGGGATCGGGCGTCGCAACGGGCTTACACCAGCGCGCCATAAATGCCGGCGACCACCAGCCCGAAGACGATATGGCCGATCAGTCCGGCCACAAAGCCAGGGAGGCCCAGTGACCGGAGCATGTATGGCCCCGTCGGTTGGATCGTCCCCGCCTTCATGCCGGCGTGAGCCAGCGGCGCGAAGGCGAACATCCATCCAACGAGCAGCCAGTGGAGCGCGCCGAGCACAGCGCCGAGGGCCAGGATCGGGCCGGGCAAAACGGCAAAGGCTAGGCCATAGCCGATCGCCATTACCGCGCCCAGCACAAAGTGGGCAAGATAGCCGAGGCTGCTCGCTCGGTCAGCGTACCGGAGGTACCCTAGGATGCCATGGGCGTCAACGGCCGGAAGGTTTAGCCGCTTTGCCCCCAGCATCATCCCCGTCATGACCGCCGTCCCAATAATTCCAGCAACGCCCGCTGCGACAACGTTCAGGTCCATAGGATGCTCCTTTCAAGGTGGATGTCCTCGCCACACATGCACACGGTTTTTTCAGAATGATTATTCTGGAATAGGTAAAAAAATTAGCCCAGGCGATCCAGGGCGACGGTAAGAAAGCGGCGGAGCGCATCAAGCGGCATGTTGGACCGCACATACGCCAGGTATCCAACCGCGATCCCCACCAAATACTCGGCATAGCCCTCGATATCAATATTGGCAGGCAGGTCGCCCTGCGCGACGCCGTGCTGGAGGGCATTGCGAAAGGCCAGACGCATTCTCGTAAAATGGCGACCGATGCGCGCTTCAATTAACGCATCGGTTTGCCCCTGCCCATCCAGCGCGGCATTCCCGATCAGGCAACCAGGTTGCGCATGGGGCGCCTGGGCCTGCTCAAGCAAAGCGGCAAAATAGCGATGGATATCGTGAAGCCCAGCGTGGTCAGTTTCCAGCGGTCCCAACAGCCTGGGAATAACGGTATCAGCATAATGGTCGAGCGCTTTGAGAAAGAGGGCTTGTTTATCGCCAAAGGCGCTGTAGAACCCATAACGACTGACCCCGGTTGCTACAACTAGATCATCCATAGAGACGACCCCATACCCACGCTGCCAAAAGAGGAGCATAGCTTTGTGGAGGGCATCGCCAGGTTCGAATTCACGGGATCGCGGCACTAGGCTATTCCAGACTAATCATTCTGAAATAGAATAACTGACCAGGCCTGTGTTGTCAAGCCAGGATGTCTGCCATTTGGCGATGAGCGAATCTCAAGGTTTGGCGGAGGCGTTGAGCGGATTGAGCCATGCCTGGGCCTCCTGAATGCCAGCGCGCGAGCCGATAACCATCAGCACATCGTCGCGCCGAAGGATCGTGCTGCCCTGCGGCACCACTACATCATGGCCGCGGCGAATGCCAAGCAGCCGCACGCCACCAGGAAGCTGAATGGCCCGAATAGGCGTGTCAAGCGCCTCGGGGCGGGTCAACCGTGCATCTCCCACCTCAATCCCATCTTCCTGATCCGCCAGCAGGGCAAACGCGGCCGGAAAGCGCACCGCGCCTTCAAGCGCCATCAGGGTGGCGAATGCTGGCTGGACGGTCTGCACGCCCTGGCTCGCTAGCTCCTGGGCCAGAGCCGGATCATCGACGCGCGCAACCACCGTCGGCACGGCGAAGCGCTCGCGCGCCATGGCACATATCGTTCGCAGTTGGGCGGGATCGCCGGCGAGGATCACGACCGCTGAGGCCTGCTCAATGCCCGCCGCCAGCAGCGTCGGCACCCGGGTTGGGTCGCCGCTATGGACGGGCATATCGGCGATCGACGGCGATGCAGGGGCGGGATCTGCCGGGTGGATGAGCGCGACCCCCTCCCCATGCTGGCGCAGGCGTTCGGCCAGCCGGCTTGCAAAGGGATCGGTGCCAATAATCAGCGTGCCCTGGCGGACGTTAGTTGGGGCCGGCGGCAGCAATCGACCGAACAGC
The DNA here is from genome assembly GCA_036406115.1 of Herpetosiphonaceae bacterium. Lineage (GTDB taxonomy): Bacteria > Chloroflexota > Chloroflexia > Chloroflexales > Herpetosiphonaceae > DASWWB01. The sequence goes on along the minus strand of DASWWB010000207.1, from coordinate 35 downwards.
ACCGGCGAGATGGTGCAGGTCACGACCGCCACCAG
>DASWWB010000206.1:0-4003 GCA_036406115.1 Herpetosiphonaceae bacterium | reverse complement strand
CAGCGCGACCAGCGCCATGCCGCGCTCCAGGCCGAGCCGGCTGAGCGCGCCGCGCCGCCGCTCGCCCGCCGGGGCGGGCTGGGAATCCTCAGGCATCGCGGTCCCCGTCCCGTCCCGGCTTGCGGCCGACGATCAGCAGCATGGAGCGCGAGCGCGGCAGGACCGTCGTGAGCAGCCAGAGGCCGGCCTTGACGCCGACCCGCAGCGGGTGGCGCAGCACGCGCCCGGCCTCGACGCCGACTCGCTCCCAGGCGTCGCCGAAGTGTTCGCGCAGCACCGCGAAGCCGCTCTGCTCTAGCATCCAGCGCAGCTCCGGCATTGTGTAGAGCCGGCTGTGATTGTAGTAGCGCTGGGGCCCGTCCAGGCGCATCGACCGCGTGAACTCGCCGAACGACTCGAAGGGCCGGGCGAGGACTACGTCGCCGAGGGTTTTCAGGCGGCTTTTGAGATAAAACTGATTGGGCGTCGAGATCACCAGGCGGCCGCCGGGCTTGAGCACCCGCAGCATCTCGCGCAGCGGCCCCAGCGGCGAGCCGGCCAGGTGCTCGATCACCTCGGAGAAGACCACGGCGTCGAAGGCGGCGTCGGGATAGGGGATGGGGCTCTCGTCGAGATTGCAAAACTTGACCTCGACCTCCAGCCGCCGCCACAGCTCGGCGCGGTCATTGGGAAAGAGATCGATGCCGGCGACCTCGTAGCCGGCCTGGCGCAAGATGCCGGTAAACGTCCCGGGCGTCGTGCCGATCTCCAGGATGCGGGCCGGGGCCGGCGGCAGCGCCCGCAGCAAATCGCGGAAGCGGTAGCGGTGGAGCCGGAAATAGGCCGGCTTGGCTTCCGCCGGCATGGTTTTGCCATACTCGTCAATCAGGGTGGAAATCGATCTGGTCATGTGCTAACGGGCTCCCTTGAAACGATCCGCCACCTGCCGGGCCAGCTCCAGGATGCGGCCGGCGCGGGCGGCGTAGGTGTGGGGCGCGACACAGGCGGCGCCCGCCGCCTCGCGCTCGGGGCGCTGGGGGTCGGCCAGGGCCGCGCGCAGCGCCTGTTCCAGTCCGGCGGTGTCGCCGCGCGGAAAATAGTAGCCGACATCGGCCGGCAGGACTTCGAGCAAGGCCGGGATGGAGGGCAGGACGACCGCCCGGCCTGTCGCCAGGTACTCGAACAGCTTGAGCGGCGAGGCGGTCACGTCGGTGACGGTGTCGGGGATGGCCAGGACATCGGCGGCGTGCAGATAGGCCGGCGTGCTGGCCTGGGGCTGCGGGCCGAGGAAGCGCACCGTGTCGCCGAGCCCGAGCCGGTCGGCCTGGGTGCTGAAGCGCTCGATCTCCGCCGGCCGGCCGCCGACGAACAGCAGCAGCGCGTCCGGCAGGTCGCGGCGCAGATTGGCGAAAGCGTCGATCAGCCGCTCCAGCCCGCGATAGGAGAACGTCATGCCGGCGTAGACCAGCAGCGGGGCGGCGGCGGGCAGGCCGAGCGCGGCACGGGCGGCGGCGCGCTCGCCGGGCTGGTAGAGCCCGGCGTCGAAGGCGTCGGGGATCACCGCCACCTCCTCGGGCCGGCGCCAGCCGATCCGCGCCAGCAGGCGGCGGAAATCATCGGTGAGCGAGGCCACCGCCGCCGACCGGCGCAGGGCGACCCGGTCCAGCAGGTGGAGCAGGGGCTGCGCCCAGCGCTCCTTGGCCCGCGACGGGTTCCAGCTCTCCAGGTCGTGGGCCTCGTAGACGACCGGGATGCCGAGCAGCGGCCCCCAGACCGCGCTCCACCAGCCGGCGCAGATCACTTCGCGGACGTAAATCGCGCCGACGGGCCTGCCGCGCAGCCCGGCCAGCGCCACGACGAGCGCGCTCATCGCGGCGAAGACGCTGCGCTCGGCATAGTACCAGAGCGTCGAGCGGTGCAGCCGCGACAGCTTGCCGATGGCCGGGCGCGGCAGATGCACCGCCCCGACCTCGCTGAAGCGGCTGGGCTCGCGCAGCCAGCGCGGGATGATCACCAGGGTGTCGGGGGCGAGCTTGCGCAGCTCGCGCAGGGTGGTCCAGGTTTGGATGGCGTTGGCCGAGGCCAGCGTCAGGCTGGTCGGGTAGGCAATATAAGCTAATCGCATAACATACAAAGAGGGACAGCGCGCCGCTGTCCCTCCCCACAGATGGATGACTGGCTTACGGCTGCCACTGCTTGCGCAGCAGCGGCACGAAGATGCGCAGTTTCCAGGCCGGCGAATCCAGGCTGATGGTCGGCGAGGCCAGCAGGGTGCCGTTGAAACTATCGGCCCCATTATAGCCGGAGAAGTTGCCGGCGCCGTCAAGGAAGGCAACGTAGACGCGGCGCTGGCCGGTCTGGCTGCCGCCGGTCAGGCCGTTGTTCAGCTTGACGTACGGAATCGTCGCGGCGCCGACGCTAAGCCGGATGGCCTGGCCGTGGGCGAAGAAATCCGAGGGCTTGGGATCGGTGGTGACAGCCGGATCGACTGCCAGCACCCAGGCGCCCCAGTAGTTCTTGCCAAGCGGCGTGCGGCTGTTGTAGCCGTCGTCGGTGACCGTCGCGCTGAAGACCATCGTCACCACCGAGCTGGAGATCGCCGTCGTGCCGCCCGGCAGCGCCAGCGAGCCGCCCGGCAGCAGGACCGGCGGGTCGTCGTCGTAGCGGAAGGTGCGCTGGTAGCTCTTGGCGGTGCCCAGCTTGTCGGTGATCACCAGGGTGGCGGTGAAGTCCTGCTCCGGGTAGCCGGTGCCGGTCGGATCGGAGTTCGAGTCGAAGTCGCGCGCGACGCCGTAGTTGGCGTAGAAGGGCTGGGCCGCCGTCACGCGGGTCTCGCCGATCGTATCACGGTAGGCGGCGATCCCGGCGCAGCCGGCGATCTCGTCGCTGAAGCGGTAGTAGTAGCTCCGGTCGCGGGTGAAGTCGTCGGCGCCGGCCATGGGCGCGTAGGGGTTGGTGGACGGCGGCGCGAGCAGGGCGTCCGAGGGCAGAATCTGGCCGCTCAGGTTGGGATTGTTCATGAAGGGCACGGCCTGGATATCGTTGTCGATTACCGCGCCCAGCGCCTTGACCGGCGAGGCCTGGCCGCTGGCGGAGTTGCGGAGCTGCATAAAGACGGCGGCGGTGCCGCAGTTGGCGCCGACGCCGGCGGAGGCGGTGGCGGTGAAGCTGGTCTGCATGGCGCCCCAGGCGGGCGCGGCGTCGCCGGCCAGGAAGGGCGTCGTGCTGAAGCGCAGCTGGTTGGGGCTGCCGATCGTGCCGTTGATCGTGATCGCGATCTGGGTGTTGTTGGTCGGGCTGGCGCTGGTGCGGGTCGCCGCGAAATCGACGGCGCCGGCCGGCGGGGTGTTGGTGGGCGTCGGCGTGACCGGGGTCGGCGTGCCGCCGCCGCCCTGGGTGACCGTGCCTTGGGCGATCACCGCATTGAACACCGTCACCGGCGCCTTGTCCTGCCAGACCGTGCTGATCGCGTTGTTGGTGCCGGCCTCGACGCGTGGCCAGAGCGCCTTGGTGCCGCCGAGCGTCTTCACCGGGCCGGCGGCGCCGGTCGCCGGGTCGATCTCGCGCGACAGGATGAGATTGGTGGAGGTCGGCCCGCTGTTCCAGACGGCGTACATTTTGTTGCTGAACGCGCTGTAGGTGACGTCGGGATTCTCATCGAACGAAGCGCCGCTGCTGAGCAGGACCGGCGCCGACCATGCGCCGCCGTTGCGGATCTTCATGTAGACGTTGTGGAAGCTTTCGGGCTGGGCGCTGTAGATCGTGACCACGGTGGTGCCGACCGCCGCGACCGATTGCAGCTTCGGGCGCGACGTGCCGATATCCGGGCCGTTGACCCAGTTCGTCCCGTCGAAATACGAATAGCGCGTGACCTGGCCGCTGTTGGCGACGAAGACCATGTGGATGGTGCCGTTGCCGCCGGCCGAGATGCGCAGCTCCTTCTGGATCGAGTCGCCGTTGCGCACCAGGCGCTCGGCGGAGAAGGCGCTGCCGTTCCAGATCAGGTGGTAGATGCGGTAGATAT
>DASWWB010000205.1:0-5245 GCA_036406115.1 Herpetosiphonaceae bacterium | reverse complement strand
ACGAGGGGCTGCTGCGCCGCTCCGACGCTGGCGAATAAGGGATCAGGGACCAGGGGCCAGGCCGGACGGCATGATGGCGGGCGTCATCGAGAATCTATCCTGCTTCACGACCTCCGTCCCTGATTCCTGATCCCTGACCCCTGATCCCTGATCCCCTGTTGACAAACCGCCGCCAGCCTGGGCATAATTCAACCATCACCAGTTTCCCCGCTGCAACCATCAATCCAAGCCCGCGTAACAACGGCAACATCACCTCAGTTGAGAAAGCGACGACCACTATGAGTGGCCTGAGTTTCCTGCTAACCTGGTACAACCTCCCGTTCATGATCATCCTTGGCTGTAGTTTCGCCCTTGTCCTGCTCAATGTGCTGGGCGGCGGCGACGATTCTGATTCCGACGCCGACGCCGATGCCGACGCCGACGGCGTCCACGCCGATGTGCTGTCCTTCATCGGCGTCGGCCAGGTGCCGCTGACGCTCGTCCTGACCGCCTTCCTCAGCAGCCTGGGCGTGATCGGCCTGCTGCTCAACACAGTGGGCGCCGGGCTGCTCGGCTCCTATCCCGGCTGGCTGTTCGGCGTGACGTTCGTGGGCGGCCTGGTTCTGGCGGTGCTGGCGACCAGCCGCATCAGCAGGGCGCTGGGCCGGCTGGCGCCTGAGAGCACCACGGCGATCAGCTTCGAGCAGCTGGTCGGCAGAGTCGGCAAAGTCGACACGCCGACCGTCAGCGCCACCTACGGCCGCGTGCGGGTCAAAGACAGCCACGGCGCCCTCCACACCGTGTTCGCGGTGACCGGGGGCGGCGAGCCGATCCCGGAGCATAGCGAGGTCGCGCTGATCTCCTACGATCCGCGCAGCCGCTGTTTCACGGTGAAGCCCATGTGATAGCCAGCCCATTGTGACGACGACAAGCAACGCATCCATCAAGAAAGGGGCTTGAATTGAATATCCAGGACATCGCCATCATCGCCGGCCTTGGCATCGGCTCGTTTATCATCTTCATCTCGCTGTTCTTCTGGGCGGTCGCGCGCTTCTACGTCAAAGCGCCCGCCGACCGGGCCTACGTCCGGACCGGCGGCCGCACGCCGCGGGTCGTGGTCAACGGCGGCAGCTGGGTCATCCCGGCCTTCCACGAGATTTCGTGGGTCGATCTGCGCACGATGGACATCGATGTCGAGCGCACCGAAAGCAACGCACTGCTCACGATCGACCCGCAGTACGCCGACATCAGGGCGATTTTCTTCACCAAGGTCAACCCGATCAACGAGGATATCGAGCGCGCCGCCCGCACCATCGGCGGCAAAGAGGTCAACAGCGACAGCGTCAAGCGGCTGGTCGAGAGCAAGCTCGAGGGCGCGCTGCGCGACGTGGCCGCTACCTTCACGCTGATGTCGCTGCACCAGGAGCGCGAAAAGTTCGTCGAGCGCGTGCAGAACCTGGTCCGCAGCGACCTGGCCGAGAACGGCCTGGTGCTGGAGGCGGTCTCGATCACCACGCTCAAGAGCGCCCGCCAGGGCAGCTTCGGCATCGATGATGTCTTCGGCGCCCAGGTCGCCCGCGCCAACGCCGAGGTCATCCAGAACGCCATCAAGCAGCGCAACGAGATCGATCAGCTCAACCAGACCGAGATCGCCAAGCGCAACGCCACGGCCGAGCAGGAGCGCAACAATATCGAGCGCAACATGCAGCTTGAGATCACGCGCCGCAACTCCACCGCCGCCCAGGAGCAGAACGAGATCGAGCGCGGCAGCGAGCTTGAGATCGCCACCCGCAACGCCACTGTCGAGCAGGAGAAGCTCAACCTGGAGCGCAACCTGGCCCAGGCCAAGGCGACCCAGCAGCGCGAGATTCTGATCCGCGAGTCGGAGGAGCGCTCGGCCGCCGAGCAGGTCGCCTACAATCAAATGCGCGCCGCCGAGCTGGCCCGCGTCGAGAAGGAACGGGTGATCGCCGAGGCCGAGAAGCTCAAGGAGCAGGCGGTCATGCTGGCCGAGCAGCGCAAGCAGCAGGCCATCCAGCTCGCCGAGCAGGAGCGCGAGCGCGAGGTCCAGCGCAACATCGTCTTGAAGGAGCAGGCGGTCCAGGTCGCCGACCAGGAGCGCAAGGTCGCGCTGGCCCAGGAGCAGGCCAAGCTTGAGGAGGCCGAGAAGCAGCGCCTGGCGATCGCCGCCGAGCGCGAGGCCGCCGAGCAGGGCGTCTTCACGGTCCAGGAGCGCGCCGCCGCCGAGCGCGAAGCCCAGATCCAGATCATCAACGCCGAGCGCGACGCCAAGCGCGAGATGATCAACCGCCGCAACTCCGTCGAGATCGAGGCCTTCCGCCAGATCAAGAACGCCGAGGCCGAGGCCGACGCGCTCAACAAAAAGGCCACCGCCGAGGCGACCGCCGCGATCAAGATGGCCGAGGCCCGCCGCACCGAGGCCCAGGCCCAGGCCGACTCCGAGAAGCTGCACGCCGACGCGGTCCGCGCCACCTCCGCCGCCCAAGGCCTCGCCGAGGCCGAGGTGATCAAGGCCAAGGCCGAGGCCGCCCAGCTCGAGGCCAATGCGCTCAGGGCCCGCGGTCTCGCCGAGGCCGAGTCGATCAAGGCCAAGGGCCTGGCCGAGGCCGAGGGCCAGCTGGCGATGGCAGAGGCCCTGGCCGCCAACGAGGGCGTGGCCCAGCGCCTGGAGCTGGAGCGCATCCGCCTCTCCGCCCAGATCGAGATCGGCGTCGCCCAGGCCAAGGCGATGGGCGAGGCGATGGCCGCGATGGACTTCAAGCTCTACGGCAGCCCCGAAACCGCCCAGCAGCTGCTGCGGATGGTCACGCTGAGCGACGGGATCAGCGGCCTGCTCGGCAGCGCGCCCGCCCCGCTCAAGGAGCTTGGCAATCGCATCCTGGAGCGCGTGGCGCCGGGCAACGGCAATGGCAACGGCCACGGCGCCGAGCCGCCGGCGCTCAGCCTGGAGGCCGCCCGCCCGCTGCTGGCCGAGGGCTACGCCATCGCCGCCAGCCTGCTCAGCGCCGACGAGCTGGCCTCGCTGACAGTCCAGGCGGCGCTTGACCGCAGCCTGGAGCTGGCCGACGCCGAACAGCGCCTGCCCCTGGCCAAGCTCCAGGGCCTGCTGCTGGCCATGCCGCAGGTCGCCGGCCTGCCGCTGAGCCAGGCCGCCAAGCTGGCCGCCGGCGCCTGATCACGCCGGCCCCAGCGAACGCCCCCGCCGCTTGCTTGGCGGCGGGGGCGTTCGGTTTGGCGACGACGGAGCCGGCGCCGGTCAGCGGCGCGCCGTCCGCGCCTGCAACGTGACGAAGGTGATGCCGATCGCCACGCCGACGCCCACGCCCGGCCCGCCAGGCAACGTGATCCCCGCCCCGGACAGCAGGCCGAGGATCAATCCGACTACGATCCCAACCGCCACCGCGATCGCCACATTCCGCAACAAAGGATTGTTGGTCATCACTGTCCGCTCCTTCACATGCGCCAGCGCTGGCGCGTCCGGGGCAGATGCGATGCGCCGGCCGACAAGGCTCAGCTCGCTCCCGCGACTCTAGCACCGGCGTCAAGGCCGGCGAGCCGCCAGTCGGCACAGACCGCTCCTTTGACAAGCCCCTCGCGACCCAGGAGACCGCCATGCACCGCCGATTGTATCCCGCTGACACAAGCCTGCCCGCCATGTTCCCTGATCTCCAGAAGGTGTATGAGGACAGCTATGTCCGCGTTTTCCGCGCGACAGCCGATCAGCTTCCCGCGCTGATCATCGATCGGAGCTGGCTCGCGGTGGTTTTCGACCATGTGCGCGACGACCCGGACCGCGCGCACGCCCTGATCGAACTGCTCGCCTTCCCGAACGAGGCGGAATGCGACCGGCATTTGGCGGCGCTCGCCGAGGAGCTCGCCACGCTGAGCTACGGCCCCCTGGAGGCCGACGAGCAGGCCTATCAGTTCCGGCTCCACTACGCGGCGGTCGAGCGCGGCTACGCGGAGCACCAGGCCGCGCGCTACCCCCCAGGCCATTACCGCGAGATCGGCGACCATGCGCTGGTGCTGATCGACGCCGATATCGCCGGCTGCGTCAGCACGTTTCTGGGCAGAGGCGGCAATCCCGGCCTCTGGCGCACCGCCGCGCTGGGCCTGTGCTACGGCGCCGTCTTGGAAATCCTGCCGGCCCTGTCCGACGCCGAAGGGCTGGCCTACTTCGGGCGGCTGGCGGAGCTGGCCAGGCGAACGCTGCTGGCGACCGGCATCCAGGCCCAGGCGCAGGATCCCGACTGACAGGAGCGCGCCGGGGCGGAGCAAGCGCCGCCCCGGCGCGGGCGAAAATCCGTAGCCGTAGCGGCGCTGTCTAGCGCGCCAGCAGCGGCAGATGGATGGCGCCGCCCTCGAAGGCAGCGAGCAGATCGTTCCGCCCGTCGGGCTGCCGCTCGATATACACGATGCGGCTGCCGTCCCCGGTGGCTGCTGCCCAGCCCCCGGCGGTGCCGGGCCGGCTGATCCGCCGCGCCGGCCCGCCCGCGAGGGGCGCCGCGTAGAGATCGCGCTCCGCCACGCCGTCCCACGTCACCCAATACAGCGCCGTCGCGCCATCCGCCGGGAGCATGATCGTGGTGACGTTGGCCCCATCCGTTGGGTCGCTGAGCATGGTGGCGGGGCCGCCATCGATGGGAGCGCTGTACAGATTGTGCGCCGTCCCCGAGCCGGCGCCCCGCACATGGATCACCCGCCGGCCGTCGGCGCTGATCTGATAGCCGGGAACAATCGTGAACCAATAGACCACGCCGTCAGCATCGAGCTTCACGCTCGCCCCGCCGGCGGCCGGCACGCTATGCAGCTGGGAGGCATAGGTCGAATACACAACCGTATCGCCGCTCTTGCTTAGCGCGAAGCTCCGGACAGGGCTGCCCGCCGCCGGGCTCAGCTGCGTGGCGGCGCCGCCGGCGATGGGAGCGCTGTAGAGCATCAGCCGGTAGTCGGGCGCCTGCTGCGCCCGGTACACAACGCGGCTGCTGTCGCCGGTGATCAAATAGAGCCACACGGTGCCCTCGTCGCCGAGCTCGCCGTTGAGTTTGACCGCCGCGCCGCCGCCAGTCGGCACGCTGTAGAGCTCGAAAACATGATCATCGCGGTCAGCGCGATAGACAACCCGTTTGCTATCCGAACTGATCGAGAAGCCGTCGACATTGCCCCCGGCGCCAGGCAGCGTGTCCAGCCGCACGCGCGCCCCGCCCTCGATCGGTGCGCTGTAAAGTTCGCTTTGGGCGTCGCG
>DASWWB010000204.1:0-2514 GCA_036406115.1 Herpetosiphonaceae bacterium | reverse complement strand
CCGGCATGGATCACCGCGCGGCGCTGCGCGACACGGCGGCCGGCCGGCGCTTCCTGGCCGCCAAGCTGGCGGTCTACGAGCTGACCCGCCCGCTGGTGCGCGGTGCGGTGATCGACGCCGAAGCCGCGATCGCATTCCTCGCGGCGCCCGTCGCCTGCGCCGGCCTGTGCTGGACGCGCTGGCGGCTGCTCCACCGCCTCAAGCAGGCGCCCCTGAGCGATGCCCAGGCCCGCCGGCTGCGCGAGCTGGCGCTCAGCCTCTGCGTCTCGCGCGAGGCTGGCTACTGCCTCCAGGCCCTGGCAGCCATGCGGCGGCTGATGATTCGCCTCGCCACGCCGGAGCTTGTCCTGGCGCTGGCGGAGCTGGTCGGCAGCGCGGACGAGCAGGCCGCCAGGCGCGCCCGCGCGCTGCTCGCCGCCATCCAACGGCATGGTTCAAGCCCTTCCCCCGACCCCTCGCGTTGACATTTCCTGGCGGCGTTGCTACAGTAGATAGAACATCTGTGTGGGTTTCGGCGCCTTTCGCCTGGAAATACGGAGGTTGGTCCGATGATGAGCCAAGAATCTCCCCCGCGCCTGTTCTATCAGCTTCTCGCCAACACGCTGCTCGCCTCGGTGACGAACATGACGGTCTGGTTCGCCCTGACGTTTTTTGTCTTCCTTGAGACCCGCTCGGTGTTCGCCACCTCGGTGATCTCGGGGATCTACCTGGTGGCGGTGGCCGTGTCGGGCTTCTGGTTCGGCAGCCTGGTGGATCGGCACCGCAAGCAGCGGGTGATGCTGGGCTCCAGCGCCGCCTCGCTGACGATCTACGCTATCGGCTTCGGCGTCTACCAGACAGCGGCGCCCGATGCGTTCAAGCGCCCGGACAGCGTGACGCTGTGGGTGCTGGTGGTGCTGCTGATGGCCGGCGTGATCGCGGGCAACCTGCGCGGCATCGCCCTGCCGACGCTGGTCACGATGCTGGTCCCCGAGGAGCGGCGCGACCGGGCCAACGGGCTCGTGGGCACCACGTCGGGCATTTCGTTCCTGATTGTCTCAGTCATCAGCGGCCTGCTGGTGGGTCTCGGCGGCCTGTTCTGGGTGCTGGTCCTGGCGCTGAGCCTGACCGGCGCCACGATGGCCCATCTGCTGCTGCTGCGGGTCCCCGAGCGGATCGCCGCGCCCTCGGCGGAGCATCCGCACCGGATCGACATCCGCGGCACGCTGCGGGTGATCGGCGCGGTGCCGGGGCTGTTCGCGCTGCTGCTCTTTGCCACGTTCAACAATTTCCTGGGCGGCGTGTTCATGTCGCTGATGGACGCCTACGGGCTCTCGCTTGTCTCGGTCCAGGCGTGGGGGCTGCTGTGGGGCTTCCTCAGCACGGGCTTCATCGTCGGCGGGCTGATGATCGCGCGCTTCGGCCTGGGCCGCAACCCGTTGCGGGCGCTGTTCGGCGCCAATCTGCTGATCTGGGCCATGTGCAGCGTGATGACCATCCAGCCCTCGATTATCCTGCTGACGACTGGGATGTTCGTGTATCTGTGCGTGGTGCCGTACATCGAGGCTGCCGAACAGACGATCATGCAAAAAGTGGTGCCGGCGGAGCGCCAGGGCCGGGTGTTCGGCTTCGCCCAGAGCATGGAGCTGGCGGCCTCGCCGCTGACGGCTTTCCTGATCGGGCCGCTCGCCCAGTTTGTCTTCATCCCGTTTATGACCGACGGCGCCGGCGCGGAGTTGATCGGCGGCTGGTTCGGCACCGGCCCCGCCCGCGGCATCGCGCTTGTCTTCACGGTCACCGGTATGATCGGCCTGGCGATGACCGTGGTCGCGATGCGGACCAAATACTATCGCCTGCTGTCGGAGCGCTATCTCGCCGGCGCGCCGGAGGCCGAGGCGGCGCCGGTCCGTGTCTCGGCGGAGGCTGGCTGACGCGCCAGAAGCTGCCGGAATCATTGTGCGCCGCTTGATGATCCGGCCCCGGCCGTGATACTGTTCAAGGAAACGAACGTGTTCACGGCGCGGCGAAGCAAGGGGGCGAGGCGATGAAGATGATCCTTCCCGGCGGATCGGGGCAGATCGGCGTGCTGCTGGCGCGATCGTTCCAAGCGGCGGGCCATGAGGTGATTGTGCTGAGCCGGGCGCCCGACCCGGCCGCGCCTTGGGCCACCCTGCCGTGGGACGGCGCGTCGCTCGGCGCCTGGGCGGCGGCCTTTGAAGGCGCCGACGTGGTGATCAACCTGGCGGGCGCCAGCGTGAACTGCCGCTACACGCCGGCCAATCAGCGCCGCATCACCGACTCGCGGGTCCTGTCGACGCTGGCGGTCGGCAAAGCGATCCAGCGCGCCGCCCGGCCGCCCCGGCTGTGGCTCCAGTCCAGCACCGCCACGATCTACGCCCATCGCTACGACGCGCCCAACGACGATCTGACCGGCGTCGTCGGCGGCGACGAGCGCGCCCCGGCGACCTGGCGTTTCAGCGTCGGCGTCGCGCGGGCCTGGGAGCAGGCGCTGGCGCAGATCGAAACGCCGGGCAC
>DASWWB010000203.1:0-3572 GCA_036406115.1 Herpetosiphonaceae bacterium | reverse complement strand
GGCTCGTAGGCCGCGATCATCGCCTCGACCAGCGCTGCGAGCAGCGCCGGCTCGTCGGCGTGGCGGATCAGGCGCGGGCGGCCCGTCGCGTGAACCGCAATGTAGTTCCAGGTTGGCACGTTTTCCCGCCGATCGTAGTTGGCGGGCGAGACATAGGCGTGCGGGCCGGTGAAAATCGCCAGCGCCTCGCCGGCTGCCAGGGCCTCGGCCTGGGGATTGGCTTTGGCCAGATGGCCGCTGATCGTGACCGTCTCCCCGGCGGCGCCGACCACCAGCGGCACGTGCGAGGCGAACGGCGCCCCGTCGATGACCGAGACCAGCGTGGCGAAGCTGTTGGCTTGCATGAACGCCACCAGCGTGGCGAGATCGTCTTCCTGATAGGCGGCGGGAACGTACATCGCGCATCCTCCGAGGGTCAAAAAAAATCGCGCCGGGCGGCGACGGGCTGAGTATAGCGCCGGCGCGGCGGGCGGCTCAAGGGACAATCGCCGGAGACATGGCGCGGGCGGCGGGCCGACCATTGTGACAATCGCGCGGCCGGCAGCTACGACCGCCGACTATTGTGACAAGCGCCGCCGGCCGAAGCCCCGTTTGGCGGCGGGAGCGGCGGCGCGGCGCGCGGCCTGTCACAATAGTTGGCAAGCGCCGGCGGACGGTTGAGAGCCGCGCGACAGCGCCGGCCTATGCTGCGAGCATCAAGCTTCACGCACTAGGAGGTATACGATGTTCGCACGAGCCAACCGGCGGCGCTTCCGGATCTGGGCGGCGGCGGCCTTGTTGTTCTTGCTGGCGGCCGGCGGCGGGTATCCTGCCGGCGCCGCCGGCCCTGCGCGCGGCGCGGCGATCTCACCCGAGCCGGCGGCCCTGGCGCCTGGGGCGGCCGACGCCGTGGCCGACGACGCATTTTGGAACAATCGCGGCCTGGTCGCCGGCGCCAACAACTCGGTGCGGGCGCTGGCGCTCAGCGGCACCACGCTCTTCGCCGGCGGCGCTTTCGATCGGATCAGCGGCATCCCCGCCAATCGCATCGCCTCCTGGGACGGCCAGCGCTGGAGCCCGCTAGGCGCCGGCGTCAGCGGCCTCAACGCCGCCGTCGAAGACCTCGACGCCAGCGTCTCGAATGTCTACGCTGTCGGCTCGTTCACCAGCGCCGGCGGGGCGGCGGCGGACAGCATCGCGTACTGGAGCATCGTCAACCAAGAATGGGTGCCGATGGCGACCTCGGTCAACGGCACGGTCGACGCGGTCATGGTCGTGCGAATCAGCAACGCCGACGTGGTCTTCGTGGGCGGCAGCTTCACCCAGATCGACGGCGTGAACGCCAATCGCATCGCCCGCTGGAGCAACGGCGCCTGGAGCGCGCTGGGCTCAGGCGTGAACGGCCGGGTCTTCGATATCTCCTTCAACCCATCCACCGTAACCCAGATCGCGGTCGGCGGCACCTTCACCTCGGCCGGCGGCGCGGCGGCCAACAACGTGGCGATCTGGAACGGCACGGCCTGGTCGGCGCTCGGCTCCGGCTCCAGCAACGGCGTCACCGGCGGCTCGCCGCTCGCGGTGCGCTTCGTCGATTTCCGGGGCACCAACTTCGTGGTCGTCGGGGGCAGATTCACCACCGCCGGCACCGTCGCCAACGTCAACGGCTCGGCGCTCTGGCGCGGCGCCAACACCTGGGAAGCCTTCACCGGCCGCGGCGTGATCGGCGGCGACGTGCGGGCGATCTTCGAGGACACCAACAACGCCTACGCCGCCGGCACGTTCGTCACGCCGGTCAACCCCAACGGCAGCGGCGTCGCCAACTCCTCGTTCCTCTCGCAGTGGGACGGCAACGTGTGGAACGCGATCCCGCGATCCCCCGACGCCAGCGTGCTGCGGGCCAAGAAGCAGCCGGGCCAGCAATCGTTCTACCTGGCCGGCTCGTTCACCAGGGCCGGCGGGATCGAAGTCGGCTTCGTCACGCTCTACACGCCGTTCCTGGGCGGCCAGTTCGGCGCGCCGGAGCACGTCTTCTTCCCGCTGGGCGGCTCGGTCGAGAGCAGCGCCTCGACCTCGCGGGTCATGGCGATCCAGCCCTCGGGCGCGAGCATCTTCGTCGGCGGCGCCTTCGAGCTGGCCAGCGACCAGTTCATCAGCAACATCGCGCGCTTCGACCCGGCGGCGCGGACCTGGAACCAGCTGGCGGGCGGCGCCAACGACCGGGTGCGCGCCCTGGCCCTGCGCGGGACGGATCTGATCGTCGCCGGCGAGTTCACCAGAGTCGGCGGCCCGAGCGGGATCAACGCGGCGCGGATCGCGGTCTGGAACGGCACCACCTGGAGCGCTCTGGCGACCGCGATCAACGGCGACATCCACGCGCTGGCGGTGAGCGGATCGAACATCTTTGTCGGGGGCACCTTCACCGCGATCGACGGCGTGCCGGCCAACCGGGTGGCGCGCTGGGACGGGGCGGCCTGGTCGGCGGTGGGGACCGGCACCGACGGCCCGGTCAACGCGCTGCTGTTCAAGGACAGCACGCTCTACGCCGGCGGCCTGTTCGCCAACGCCGGCGGCGCGCCGGCCAGCAACATCGCCCGCTGGAACGGCACGGCATGGTCGGCCCTGGGCTCCGGCGCCGACGACGAAGTGCTGGCGCTGGCCAATCTGACCCTGGCGGTCGGCGTGGGCGGCCGCTTCAACTCGGCGGGCGGCGTGGCCGGCACCAGCGCCATCGCCCGCTTCCGGCCGGGCAACTCGACCTGGGAGGCGCTCGGCTCCGGCACCGACGGGATTGTGTTCGACATCGAGCAGCGCGGCAACGACATCTACGCCGGCGGCCTTTTCAATCGCATGCTGCCCGATCTGACCGTCAACCACGTCGCGCGCTGGAACGGGACGAGCTGGAACCCGCTGGGCAGCGGCACCGCCGGCGCCAACCTCCAGGGCAGCCAGGTCGACTCGCTGGCGGTGGCCGGCGACAGCCTCTATGTCGGCGGGCGGTTCCTGCGGGCCGGCGACCAGACCTCGCACCACTTCGCCGAGTGGCAGCAGCCCGAGGTCGATCTCAACCTGAGCCTGCTCGCCACGCCGAGCAACGTGCCGCTGAACACCCAGTTCACCTATCGCGCGGTCGTCACCAACCAGGGCTCGATCAACGCCACGAGCGTCGTCTACGACCAGAGCATCGCCAGCTCGCTGACGATCGGCGCGCCGGCGACCAGCCAGGGCACCTGCTCGTTCCCAACCGCCACCACCCTGCGCTGCGCGATCGGCACCTTGGCGCCGGGCCGCTCCGCCACCATCACCCTGCCGGCCACCCCGACCGCCACCGGCCTCGTCGGGGCGACGGGCGCGGCCTCCTCGCCGGCGACCGAGGCCTTCCCCAACAACAACACGCGGATCGTCTTCATCCAGGTCAGCCCGCCGGGCAACCCGCTGCCGACGATCAGCTCGCTGAGCCCGGCCAGCTTCGTGCGCCAGCAGTTCGACTTCGAGGACCCGCCGCAGCCGGTGCGGATCACCGTCAACGGCACCGGCTTCGTCCCCAACTCGCGGATCCTGCTCGACGGCGTCGAGCGCGCGCCGACCTTTGTCAG
>DASWWB010000202.1:0-12331 GCA_036406115.1 Herpetosiphonaceae bacterium | reverse complement strand
GGGACGATGCGCATCCTTGATATCGACCTGGATTTTTTCCTGGACCACCGGCCGCTGTTTACGCCGCGCGGCCGGCCGGACCGGGCGGCCAGCGAGCCATGGGCGCCCGACCGGGTGCGCGCGTTCCTGGAGCAGCGCTGCGGGCTGGATGCGCGCCGGCCGCTGCCGGGGCGCACGGTCGCCTACCACCACGAGGTGTTTCTGGATTGGCGCGAGCGGATCGCCAAGGGTCTCCTGACGCCGCCCTTCGAGGTTGTCCATATCGATTGGCACGCCGACCTGGGCATGGGCGAGCCGAGCGCGCACTATCTCCTCACCGAGCTGCTGCATGCGCCCGTCGCGCAGCGCGCCTTCCCTCCCGCCGAGCCGGGGCGCTGCCTCGGGCCGGGCAACTTTCTGGCCTTCGCCATCGCCTGCCGCTGGCTCAGCGCGCTGAGCTACGTCTATAACCCGCACCGGCGCGACCTCGACGTGCCCGACTATCTCATGCGCGACTTTGACCTGCGGAGCCAACGCATCCAGCTCAAGCACTATCCGCCCGACACGCCGTTTGCGTCGATCCTTGACCGCAGCGTTCCTCCGTCCGCGCTGGAGCCGGAGCTGCCGTTCGAGCTTGTCAGCGGCGATGACCTGGCCGTCGACGAGCCGTTCGGGTTGATCTACCTGACCCAATCCCCTGACTACACGCCACCGGAGGCCGATCAGCTCATCCCGCTGATCGAGCAGTACATGGACCAGGGCGAGCGGTCGCTCTCCTAGATTCTCGCCTTGAGCCCGGCGGCGCTGCGGCCGCACCGCGCATTGCCTCTTGCCTCAGGGGCGCAGATGACCACGTGGGCTGGATCCGCGTCGCGTGGCTCATCCTCGCATCGTGGCGCCCATTGCGATCAACTCGCACCCCAAGCCCGATCAATGACCATGGAAGACCAGGGCAACTAAATTGACACCACATTTCAATCTCCGGTGGAGATTCGCTGCTTTGTCGACACGCATCACCCGAACGGCCCGCCCTGATTGAAATCGTCTCAATCCGCGGTGGAGATTCGTCCTGGCGCCGCGAACACGCGCGACCTGCTGCCTGCGAGCGCCGTTTCCGGCTGCCCATTGCCTGATCGGGCGCTGGCCGGTGGCGACCATCCGGCGGCGCGAGCGTAGAAGCGATCAGCGGCCAAGCGGATGAGGCTGGTGCCGTCGCCTTGCTGCCATCCATTGCGCAAGGCGGGCGCGGGCTCGATCCAGCCGGGACCGCCTGTGGCATCATCGCGAGGCGCTGCTGCCGGCGATCTTGACGCCAACGGGCGCTCAGGTTATAGCTTGTTGCCGGAACGATCATGCGCGGCGTAAAAGGGTGGGGAGCGCGCGCAGGCGCGCCGCCAGATTACGCCCTGATGGAGGCAGAGAGAGATGCAGTGGACGGCTGAATGGGTCGATGAGCTGTTGACCGGGCCTGAGCGGGCGCTCAGGCACACGCTGGTGCGGGTCTGGATCTCGCGGCAAGGCGGGCTCGCCCGAGTCCTCGATCACATGCGGGCGGCGCCGCTCTCCGCGTCGGCCCGGCGCCTGCTGGCGGCGCTGTTGGATGATCCCGGCGCGCCGGCCGCCAGTTACGCAGCGCGTCTGTCGATGCACCGCTCGACCTATCAGCGCCAGCGCCGCTTGCTGACTGAGTCGTTGGCGGTGTTTTTGCGCGAGCTTCCCGTCGCGGCCAGCTATGAGCCTGCGGCGCCCCCCGCCGCCCCGCCGCCCAGGCATGCGGCGCCAGGC
Source organism: Herpetosiphonaceae bacterium (assembly GCA_036406115.1). Taxonomy (GTDB): domain Bacteria; phylum Chloroflexota; class Chloroflexia; order Chloroflexales; family Herpetosiphonaceae; genus DASWWB01. Next base: position 10,567 of record DASWWB010000202.1, on the reverse strand, counting down.
AGCAGGCTGCCCCAGCCGCTGACCCCGCTTATCGGCAGACAGGCCGAGTGCGCCGATCTTCTGGCGCGGCTCAAGGACGGCGGGAGCCGGTTTGTCTCCCTGATCGGGCCTGGCGGCATCGGCAAAACCAGGGTGGCGCTCGCGGTGGCGGCGGCCCTGCGCCAGGAGGCGCCGGCGGCGGTCTGGTGGGTCGATCTCACGCCGCTGGAGGATCCGGCCCAGGTGCTGCCCGCCATCGCCCGCGCCATCGGCTTGGCGCCGCTGCCACCCTCAGAGCTGCTGGACGCGATGCAGCTCCGGCTCGCGCACCGGCCCGGCTACCTGTTCCTCGACAATGCCGAGCATCTCCTGGCGGCCGGCCCGCAGCTCAGCCAGCTGCTGCAAGGGACGGAGGCGCTCACGCTGCTTGTCACCAGCCGCGTGCCGTTGGATCTGTACGGCGAGCAGGTGGCGCCGCTCCAGCCGCTCAGCCTCCCCGCGACCCCGGGACAGGTGCGGCAGCCCCGCTATCAGCCGAAGGGCGCCCTGGAGCTGTTTCTCGCGCGGGCCCAGGCGGCGAATCCCCTGCAAGCGCTCGACGCCGCAGCGCTGCCCCGCGTCTATTCAATCTGCCGGCAGCTGGACGGGCTGCCGCTGGCGATCGAGCTGGCCGCCGCCCACACCCGCCACCTCGCCCTCGAAGATATCGACGCCCGCCTCGCCGATTGCCTCACCTTCCTCGACAATGGGCCGCGCGATGTCGTCGCCCGCCAGCGCACCCTGCGCGCCCTGCTTGATTGGAGCTACCGTCTTCTGTCCGACCAGCTCCAGCGGCTGTTCGGCATGCTCGGCGTTTTCCATAATGGCTGGAGCCGCCAGACCCTGGCCGCGCTCTGCCCGGATGCGGATCCGATCGCGCTGGACGGGCAGCTTCAGCAGCTCGTCCGCTACCAGCTTGTCACTGTCGAGCAGGAGCCGGGCGGCGAGCCGCGCTATGGCATGCTGGCGACGGTCCGCGCCTATGCCGTGGCCTGCCTGGGCGCGCACGCTGACGCCGCGCTGATCCACGAGCGCCATGCGCAGGCCATGCTCGCCCTCCTCGCCCCGCGCAGCGCCGCGCTCGATCCGACCCAGCCCGCCGGCCCGTTTCCCGAGGAGGAATATCACAACGCGCTCGCCGCGCTTGCCTGGTGGCTTGCCGCCGGCGCCGCCGACCGGCTGCTCGAACTCACGGCCGCCATGTGGCCGTGGTGGATCGAGCGCGGCAATTGGGAGGATGGGCTGGATTGGTGCGCGCGGACGCTGGCTGCCGCCGAAACAGCGCGCTGCCCGCAGCGGGCCGCCGTCCTCTACGGCGCGGCGCGGCTCGCCTATCAGCTGGGCCCGATCGGACCGGCGCGCGGCTGGCTGGAGGAGGCGGCAGCGCTGCTGGCCGAACCCGCCGCGCCCTCCGTCCTGGCGGCGGAGGTCTGGAATCGGCTCGGCGTGCTCCTGATGGGAAACTGGCAGGGAGAGGCCCAGGCGGCCTACACCCGGAGCCTTGAGCTGTGGCGCCAGCTTGAGCGGCCGATCGATGTGGCGCGGACTCAGCACAACTTGGGCTTGCTGGCTCGCTCGCGCCGGCAGTATGCAGCGGCGATCCAGCAATTCCACGCCAGCCTGGCCTTCTTCCAAGAGATCGGCGACGCCGGGCGCTGCGCGATCATCCTGGGCAACTTGGCTTCAGCCCTGGTGCTTCAGGGCGATCTGGCCGCAGGGTTGCAGCGGGCGCGCGCGGGCATGGCCCTGGCCCGCCAGGCCCGGACGCCCAATTTTCTCTACAATCTGTTTTACCTGATCCAGGCGCTCCTCGAAGTCGGCGAGCTTGCGGAAGCCCGGGATCTCATCGCCGAAGCCCATCATCTGATCGCCGATCAGCAGCCGATCCAGTTTGTCACCTGGCTTGCGCTGGTGCAGGCGATATGGCTGGCGGCGATTGGGATGGATGAGGAGGCTGCGGCGCTGTTCGGCGCCTGGAGCGCCCTGCAATGCCAGATGCATCCTGACGATGAGCGGCCGATTGACGAGCGTTGGGCCGCTATCCTGCCCTATCTGCCCCCGCTGCGGGCGAAGCTTGGCGAACAGCGTTTTGATCAGTGTTGGCGGAACGGCGCGGCGATGGACGGGGACTTGGTCATGCAGCGCGCCAAGACCCTGCTGATGGCGGCCGACATCCCGGTGGCTGGGTTACGCTCGCGCGCAACCGCCTGACCGCGCCAGGCGCAGCCGCCCAATGCCTGCTGCGGTCCCGTCAAGGTTGCAGCGTGCTCATCAGGACGGTGAAAACGAGGATGACGGTGACCAGCGTCATCAGGCCATGGCGGTGCCGCCAGGGAATGGCGCGCGCCGCGTAGCGCGCGACGGCTGGCGGGACTGGCCGGTGGGCGCGGCCGCAGGCGCCGCAGCTGGCGTCGATCTGGTGCTGATACACGATCCCGCAGACATAAAAGATGCCGCACCAGGCGTAGGTCATATCGATGACGCAGCGCCGCGGCTCCCGGCACGCGGCGCACGCCAGCGGCTCCGGATAGCTGAGCGCCGATATGCGCACGGTTTGCCAATTGAACACCAACATTTCTCGCCCTCTCTGCGCAGGTGGATACCGCCACACTATACCGCAAGCCGCCGGCGGCGCGTCCGGAATCCGGTCGGATTCCGTGGGAAATTCGGCGCGCGATTGCATCTATACCTGGTAAGCGCTGATCGGGGGCGCCCACAGGAGATGCGAGACGATGCTGGCCAAGATCTGGAGCTGCGCCCTGAACGGGTTGGACGGGGCGATGGTGGCGGTGGAAGTGGATATCAGCCGCGGCCTGCCGGCCATGACGATCGTCGGGCTGCCCGACGCGGCGGTGCAGGAGGCCAAGGAGCGGGTGCGCTCGGCGATTCGCAACAGCGGCGGCACGTTTCCGGGCGAGCGGGTGGTCGTGAACCTGGCCCCGGCGGATCTGCGCAAAGCCGGCCCGGCCTACGATCTGCCGATCGCCGTCGGCATCCTGGTCGCCTCCCAGCAAATCGGCGCCGACACCGAGCGCTCGCTGTTCCTGGGCGAGCTGTCGCTGGACGGCGCGCTGCGCCATATCGACGGCGTGCTGCCGATGGTCAGCCTGGCCCAGCAGGCGGGCCTGAACACCGTCTATGTGGCCGAGCAGGACGCCGCCGAGGCCGCGTTGGTCGCCGATGTCACGGTCATCCCCGTGCGGCGGCTGGCCGATCTCGCGGCCCATCTCAACGGCGCCCAATACCTGCCGCCCTATGAACCGGGCTCCGCGCCGGAAGCCGGCCCAGCCTACGCCATTGATTTCCAAGAGATCAAGGGCCAGGAGCATGTCAAGCGCGCGCTGGAGGTGGCGGCGGCGGGCCATCACAATGTGCTGATGAGCGGCCCGCCGGGGTCGGGCAAGACCCTGCTCGCCAGGGCGCTGCCCTCGATTCTGCCGCCGCTGAGCGGCCGCGAGGCGCTGGAGATTTCCAAGATTTACTCAGTCAGCGGGATGCTGCCCGCTGAGTCGCCGCTGCTGCGGGCGCGGCCGTTCCGCGCGCCCCACCACACGATCTCCTATGCCGGCCTGGTCGGCGGCGGCCGCTCGCCCAAGCCCGGCGAGATTTCGCTCGCCCATCGCGGCGTGCTGTTCCTCGATGAGCTGCCGGAGTTTGGCAAGCAAACCCTCGAAGTCTTGCGCCAGCCGCTGGAGGATCGGGCGATCGCGATCAGCCGCGCCAACGGCACGTTGATCTTCCCCGCCAACTTTCTGTTGGTCGGCGCGATGAATCCCTGCCAATGCGGCATGGCTGGGAGCGAGGAGCGGCGCTGCGTCTGCGCGCCCTCGGCGGTGGCGCGCTACCAGAAGCGCCTTTCCGGGCCATTGATGGATCGGATCGACCTGCATGTGGACGTGCCCCAGCTTCACTACGAGCGGCTTAGCACCGAGCGGTTAGGCGAGCCGTCGGCTCAGATCCGGGAGCGCGTCGCCACGGCCCGCGAGCGCCAGCTGCGGCGGCTGGCCGACGGCCGCGCCCTCGCCAACGGCGACATGGGGCCGAAAGAGATCCGCGAGCACTGCCTGCTCGACGCCGCCTGTCACGGCCTGCTCAAGGCCGCCATGCGCCAGCTGAATCTCTCGGCCCGCGCCTACCATCGCGTCCTGAAGGTGGCGCGCACGATCGCCGACCTGGCTGAGAGCCCGGCGATCACGCCCGCGCACCTGGCCGAGGCGATCCAGTATCGTCCTCGGCGGGCGGAGTAGCCATGCGCGGCCTACGCCGGCTTATCCACGCAGCCCTTCGCCAGCAGCAAATCGCTGATGCGATCGATGCGCTGGCGCGTCGCCACCAGATCGCGGGCCTGCTCCTGGTGCTGTGCGTCAGCCTGCGCCGGCGTGCCGATTTCGGCGTTCAAATGATCGCCGCTGGCCGTGAGCCCTGCCAGAAGGCGCAGCAGTTCGTCGCAGGTCATGGCTTCCAGCGCCGCATCGTCAACATTCATGGTGGGCCTCCCTTTCGCATCGCCTGGGCCGATCCGCCCTGAGCCCAGCATAGCACGATCCGGCGCACGGCTCAGGGCGCTACGCCGTACAGCTCGATCCTGCCGGCGCGGATCGCGCCCAGCAGCCGGCCGCGCGGACCGATGGCAAGATCGCTGACCGCGCCGGGAATGCTGGCCGCCGTCCGGCCGTCGGCGAGATTGACGATCTGCATGCCGACCGGCCCGCCAGCGATTGCCAGCTTGCCGTCGGGCGCGAACAGGAGCGCGCCATCCGGCGCCAGGGTGATTTCGCCCAGCGGCGCCAGCCCGTCAGTTTGCCAGAGCAGCGTCCGCCCGGATTTAAGCCGGGCCGCCAGGATCTCATCGCCGGCGCTGAGCCAGAGCCCGGTGATCGGCTCGTCAAGCGAGCGCTCCTGCGGCGCGCCGGGGAATTCCCGCCAGACAAGCAGCCGCCCGCTTTCGGCGCCGATCGCCAGCGCCTTGCGCCCGTCGGTGCTGATGGCGGCGGCCGAGGGCTTCATGTCCAGAGTGGTGGTGATGCCCGCCGCCAGGTCCATCACCGCCGCGCCGGCAGGGCCGCCTCGGACCACCATGCCGGTGCCGTTGCTGGCATAGTGGAGCTGCAAATACTCGTTCCAGGCCATCGCGGCGGCTCCGGTGTTGGTGTCGATGGCGGCGTATTGGCCGGCATAGTCGCCGTACATGATCAGCTCCGAGCCGCCGACAGCCAGCAAGGATCCGTCCGGCGCGTAGCTGAGCCTGCCGGTCGCCCCGGGGTATCCGGAGTCGCTGTCAGCGAATTGGCGGAGCGGAATGGAATAGGTGGCCAGCAGCTCGCTGCTCACAACATCCCAGATGAAAATTTGGGTGGCGCTGCTGGCGGCCAGCCGCTGGCCGTCGGGGCTGAAGGCGAGGTGGAGGAAGTTTGGCGTGGCGAGGGTTTCGACGGCGCCGCTGCGGAAATCAACCACCGCGATGTCATCCGGCGGCGTGTGAAAGCCGAGGGGATTGTCCCAGTTGACGCCCAGCGCGCCGTCGGCGCTGAAGGTTAGCATGTTCTGGTACAACCCTGTCTCCGCGCCGGTGGCCGTGTCATACATCACATACGAGCTGCGAGGGAGGCCGATGATCTGGCGGGCGGCGGCGACCTTGCTGCCATCAGGGCTGATCAGAATGTTGTCGAAATTGATCCAGTGCCGGTCGCCGGCTTCGGGAAGCGGGAAGCTTGATGCAAGCCGCTGTCCCGCCCGATCCCAGACCTGGACTTGGCCCGGCAGCGCGACGATGATCTGGCGCAGATCGGCGCTGAACGCGATGTATTTTACATAATCATCCGGCGCGATGCGAATTGGCAACGCATCCTCGGCGGCGCCGTCGGCGCTGCGGAAGACGCGAATGACGGCGCCGTCCGCCAGCGCCACGAGGCTGCCGTCGGCGCTGAAAGCCGCCGCGTAGCCCGGCCGCTCCAGCACGAGGCTGCCGTCGCGGCGCCACACCTTGGTCACGAGCAGGGCGAGGTGGTCGGTGCGATAGGCTCCGCTCGGCTGATTCGGATCCTCGACCGCCAAAATGTGGGCGCTGTCGCCGCTGAAGCGCGGGATAGCGCGGCTGGAGCCCGGAGCAGTGCCGCCCAGCGTAGCCAGCGGCCGGGGATCATCCAGCTGGCGCAGCTGGCCGTTGACCAGCAGCTGCTGGCCGTCGGGGCTGATGTCCAAGGTGATGATGCCATCGGAGGACTCGCTGGGCTCGAAGCGGATCAGCCGTAGCTTCGGCCAGTCAAAAAGCGCCAGGCCGCCCGAGGTGCCAAGGGCGAGCAAGCCAGCCTGCGGCGCGATCGCCGCGCTGAGCGGCGCGCCATAGCCGAGGGTCCGCAGCAGCCGCAGCTGGGCCGCGTTGGCGGGCGAGATGACGGCGTCGGGGAAGGTCGGCGTGGCGGTTGGCTCGGCCAGCCCGGCCTGCTCGGGTCCCGCGCTGGGCTTGATGGGCGCAGGGGCGGCGGTGGCAGCGACAGGTGCGATCGGCGCGTCTGTGGCGGTTGGCGCGGCGGTCGGAGCTGCGGGCGATGGCGTTCCGATCACGGCGGCGGGCGGGGCGGGGGATGCGTGCGGGGTCGGGGCTGGCGTTGCGCTGGCGCAGGCGGCGAGCAGCGTCAGGCAGGCGAGACCGAGGGAGCGGCGGCGGATGGCGATTGGCATGGCAGACCTCCGGATGGAGCGGGGCCGGGCGCCCGCTGCCGGCCAGTTTACGCTGGCGGAAAACAGGCGGGCCATCACAGGAGGCCGAGAGCGGCCTGATGGTTTGATGACGTTGGGGCGAAGGGAGCGAGTGGCGAGGCGGCGGGCGCGGGACGAAGAAAACCGCCAGTCGCAGCGTTAAGCCCTTGCTGCATGACCGGCGGTTGTTCATCCCAGAGCAGGATAGCAGCGCGGCGCCGCTTTGCCTACGTGACTTTGGTCACGAGTTGCGGCGGTTTGATGGGCCATTGCCCTGTGCGCCGTATGCGGGGCTAGGAGTAGAAAATCTCAAACGGATCGACAGCATTGGCCGGGCGCTGCTGGCTTTGAGCCGGATCGCTGGGCATGGCGGCGAAGTTGGGGCGCAGAATCACCAGCGTGATGTCGTCGTGCTGATGCGCGCCGTCGGTGAAGCCTGCGAGCCGCTCCAGGATCGCGCTGACCATCTGCTCTGGCGGCAGGTGGCCCAGCTCGCTGACGAGCGCCTCGAAGCGCTCGAAGCCGAACATCCCGCGCTGATTGTCCTGGGCCTCGATCACGCCGTCGCTGGCCAGCACCAGCAGGTCGCCCGGCTGCAGGTCAAGCTGGACGGTGCGGTATTCGGGGCTGGCGATCGCGCCGATCGGCAAGCCGTAGGCCTCCAGGGTCCGCGCCTCGCCGTCGCGCAGGAGCAGGGGCGCGATCATGCCGGCGTTGGCCAGGCTGAGCTGGCGGCGGCGGAGATCGATCTGGGCGTAGAGCAGCCCGGCGTTCATATGATTGGCCTGGAGCCGGCTGGTGAGCTGCTGATTGAGCGCCGCCAGGGTCTGGTGGGGCTGGCGTTGCTGGCGGGCCTGGGTTTCGATCGCGCTGGACACCAGCGCCATCATCAGCGCCGCGCTCACGCCTTTGCCGGAGATATCGCCGATCGCCACGCCCATGCGATAGTCGGCGAAGTCGATGTAGGCGTAGAGATCGCCGCCGACCTCCGAGGCCGGCAGCGAGACGCTCGCGACCGCCAGCAGCGCCTGGTCCCAGGGCGGCTGATGGGGCAGCAAGCTCAGCTGAATATCGTGGGCGAGGCGGAGATCGCGCTCAAGCGCCTCGTTCTTGGCGCTCAAGTCCAGGCTGAGGCTCTGAAACTGGGCGCTGGCCTGCTCGGCGGCGGCCAGCGCCGAGCGCAGCGACGAGGTGCGCTCGATCACCGTCGCCTCAAGGTCGCGGTTGGTCGCCTCCAGCTCCTGGCGCGAGGCCAGCAGGCGCCGGGCCAGGCCGTGGATGCTGCGGGCCATCTGGCCGACCTCGTCGCGGGTGTCGACGAAAGGCGCGGCGGCCAGCATGTTCAAATCATCGTTGCGCGCGGCCTCGGCCATTTGGTCGAGCGGACGGGTCAGGCGGCGGCCGATGATCAGCGCCAGGACAGCGGCGACGAAGGCCACGATCAGGCCGCCGAACACCAGCGCCGCGACCTGGTTGATCACCGGCGCCAGGGCGACCTCCTGGTTTTGGGCCACGACCACCCGCCAGTCGAGGCTGCCGATCGCCGGATGGGCGGCGGTCGATTGCACTCGGCTGATGGCGCGGATGAAGGCCTGGTCGATGTTGCGCTCGTCAAGCGGGTTGGTGATCGGATCCAGCAGCGCCGGCGGGGCGATCTGGCCGATCTCGCTGGCCTGGGTGCTGGCCAGGATCGTCGCGTCCTGATCGACCAGCATGATGTTCGGCGGATCGAGGCCCGGCGTCGGGGTTAGGAGCGGCTGGAGCGCCGAGAGATTGTAGATGCTGCGGACAATCCCGACCGGCTGCTGGGTCAGCGGATTGACAATCGGCAGGGCGATGACCAAGCCGGGCAGCCCAGGCGCTTCGTCGGCGCTTGGGTGGCCGAGATAGATTTGCTGGCGCCCCGAGCGGAGCATCTCCCACCACTCCTTGCCGGTGTGATCGTAGTTGACGGCGCGATTGGAGGTGGCCACCACCGCGCCGTACAGGTCGGTCACCACGATCTCGGCGTGGCTGTCGACGAGTTGGCGGAACTGGTACAGCTCGATCGCGGCTTTGCCCTTGGTCAGCTCGAAGACAATCTCGCTGGTGTCGGGGGCGGTCGCCCACTCGCGGGTGCGCTGGCGGCGGATGGCGGCGCTGGCGGCCGGATCGAGCGGATACAGCTTGTTGGCTTCGTGGACGGCGCTGAAGATGGTGATGTTGTTCGACAGGAGTTGGAGCAGGCGAATCTGCTCGCCGAGCTGGCTGGAGATCGTGGCGGCCCGCGTGTCGGCTTGCTGCTGCAGCTCGCGGCTGATCCTGCGCAGCAGCGTCGTGCTGGATTGGCCGATGCTGAAGCTGGCCGACAGGCCCAGGGGGATGACCGCCACGCTGAGCAGCGCCATCAGCAGGCGGGTGCGCAGGCGCCAGTTTCGCGGGAACAAGCGTGGAAAGAGCCGCAGCATCATGCTTCACCAGCCGCCGGGCGATAGTGCGCCGACGGCCCCAGACAAGCCGTTCAATCCGTTAGTCAGCGGGTTTGATGGCGACCCCCACCGTTTGGTCCCAGCGCTCGGTGATGAGCTGCTGGGCCGCCGTGAGCTGGTAGAGGGTCGGGAATTCGGCGCGGGCGTACTGGTCGGCCGGCGGCAGGCTGGCCGCCAAGTCCGCCGGGATCGCGTTGCGCCGCACAAGATCATTATAGCGCACTGGGTGGCCGTAGCCGCGCAGCCAGGCCAACTGGCCCGCGTCGGAGTAGATGAACTCCATCCAGAGCCGGGCGGCGTTGGGATGGGCGGCGAAGGCGCTGATGGCCTGGATGTAGCCGCCGCCGAAAATCCCCGAGGCCGGGACGATGGTGTCGATCTCGGCCTGGCCCGCCATGGCGTCGCGGGCGCTGAGGCTCAGGTAGTCCCAGGTCAGCAGGATCGGCGTCCTGCCGTCGCCGAGGGTCGCGCGGTCGCCGACCAGCGGCACAAGGTTGCCGGCCTGCTGGAGCGCGGCGAAGAACTCCAGGCCCGGCCCGGCGTCGTCGAGCGAGCCGCCGTTGGCCAGCGCGGCGGCGTAGATGGTCTGGATGGCCTGGCTGGAGCTGCGCGGATCCCCGGCCAGCGCCACCTGGCCCTTGTGCTCGGGCCTGAGCAGATCGGCCCAGTCGCGCGGCGGGTCGGCGACCAGCCGGCGGTTGACGGCGAACGAGAGCACGCCGTAGTAGTCGCCGTACCAGTAGCCGTCGGGGTCCTTGAGCAGGCCGGGGATAGTCTCCCAGACCGCGACTTTGTAGGGCTGGAGCAGCCCTTCGCGCTGGGCGATCGGGCCGAAGGCGAAGCCGACGTCGATCACGTCGGGGGCGGCGGCGCGGTCGCCGTCGCGGGCGGCCCGCAGCGCGTCCAGCTCCTCGCCGGAGCCGGCCTCGGGGTTCAGCTCGTTGACGGCGATGCCGTAGGTTTGGGTGAAGCTGTCGATCAGCTGGCCGTAGTTCAGCCAATCGCGGGGCAGGGCGATGGTGTTGAGCGCGCCCTCGCGCCGCGCCGCCGCGACGAGGCGGTCAAGCGCGGATTCGGCTTCGGCGGTGGCTGGGGGCGGGGTCGGCGTGTCGGTCTGGGCGTCGCAGGCGGCGAGGAGGCTGGCGGCGCCAAGCGCTCCGGCGCGGAGAAACGAGCGGCGGCTGAGCGGGCGGGGTTGACGGGATGGATGGTCGGCCATAAGGCGCCTCGCTGCTGGAATGGGAGCGAAACAATCATCCCATTCTAGCACTGCCGCCGCGCCGCGCGCTCGGGCTGGTGTCGGATCGGCGATCGGGGAGCGGGCGGCTTGTCACCAGCCCCCGATCCCCGATCTGCCTAGGAATCTTCGGGCTGCTCAGGAT
>DASWWB010000201.1:0-1642 GCA_036406115.1 Herpetosiphonaceae bacterium | reverse complement strand
CGATGATCGAGACCCCGCGCTTCCCGCCCTATCTGACCGCCCGGCAGGTGCTGGAATGGCTGGCGCGAGCCCAGGGCGTGACCGGCGACACCGACATTCCCCGCTGGCTGGAGCGGGTCGGCCTGACCGAGGCCGCCGATCGCCGGGTGCGCGGCTTCTCGGTCGGGATGATGCAACGGCTCGGCGTCGCCGCCGCCCTGCTCAGCGATCCCGAGCTGATCATCCTCGACGAGCCGACCAGTGGCATGGATCCCCCCGGCATCCAGGAGATGCGCGCCCTGATCCGGGCGCTGGCCGACCATGACGGCGTCACCGTCGTACTGGCCAGCCACCAGTTGCTCGAGGTCCAGCGCGTCTGCGACCGGGTGGCCATCCTCAACCGGGGCAAGCTGGTGCGCGAGGGTTCGGTCAGCGAGCTGACCGCCGTCGGCGAGCGGCTGCGCCTGACCGTCTCGCCGGTGGCGCAGGTGCTCGAGGTGCTGGGCGCCAAGGGCGTGGCCGAGGGCGACGCCGTCCTGGCGGACATCAAGCGGGCCGAGGGGCCGGCGCTGATCAAGGCCCTGGCCGGGGCGGGCGTCGATATCCACGAGGCCCGCTGGGTCGGCACCGACCTGGAAAGCATCTTCTTCACCGAGACGGGCGCCGTGCAGGCGCCGGAGACGATCCATGCTGGCTGACGCCATCCGCGCCGAAGGCTATCGCCTGTCGAAGAACCGCACGCTGATGTTCCTCAGCGTCCTGTTCACGCCGCTGCTCTTCGCCCTGGGCGGGACCGGCTTCCATGTGATCAGCAAGATCAAGGGCGACGAAGCGGCGGCCGCCGCCGGCATCGCCGTCACCGCCGGCGGTGAGGCGGTGAATCTCGGCGAGGCCCTGACCATGGGCGCCAGCGCCGGGGCCAACGGCTTCATCCTGGTGTTCATGCTGATCGCCGCGGCGACGCTCTACGCCGGCGACTACCGCTGGGAGACCTGGCGGCTGATCACCCCGCGCAACGGCCGGATTTCGCTTCTGCTCGGCAAGGTCGGGGTGCTGAAGCTGCTGGCGCTGGCGGCCATGGTCTGTTTCCTGATCGCCGCCTTCATCTTCTTCATTGCCCAGGCGGTGGTTTTCCAACGGCCGCTGAGCTTCAGCTACGACGCCGCCGAGGCAGGGCAGTTCGCGCTGGTGTGGCTGCTGTCGTGGACCCGGATCGTGCAATTCGCGATGATCGCCCTGCTCACGGCGGTGGTGACCCGCTCGCTGCTGGCGGCCCTGTTCGTGCCGTGGGCGCTGGGCTTCGCCCAGTCGCTGCTGGGCCAGTTCATGCCGCTGATCGGCTGGGAGCCGCAGATGTGGGCCCCTCAGCTGCTGCTGCCCGGCCTGGCCTACGACACGCTGAAGGCGGCGGTCGCCGGACCGCTGGAGGCGCCGCTGACCGACGCGACGGTGTGGCGCTCGCTGATCGGCCTGGCCCTGTGGACCCTGGTCCCGCCGGCGCTCGCCATCGCCTGGTTCAAGCGGCAGGACCTGTCGAAGGAATAGGCGCGCCTCGTATGTGAGCTCAACTCACAAGGCGGCGCGGTTTAATCGATTTCCGACTCGAGCGGGATCGGCTTCAAGCTGGTCGATGCAGCCGTTCGACAAACCCCCGCCCCCGCCG
>DASWWB010000200.1:0-4662 GCA_036406115.1 Herpetosiphonaceae bacterium | reverse complement strand
AGCGCGGCGGCGCGGTGGGCGCAGAAGCCGCCCTGGCACGGCCCCATGCCGAGCCGCGTGTCGCGGCGGATATCGTCGAGGCTGGTGGCGCCCTCGCGCCAGGCCTCCAGCACGCGGGCCCGCGTCACCAGCTCGCACTCGCAGACCAGATCGCCGTACGACTGGCCGGTCTCGACCGCCGCCAGCGGCGCGCCGATCGCGAAGGCCCGGCGCTGGGAGGGGGGCGGGATGGGCTCGGCGGCGGTGCGGCAGGGGGCGGCGACCCCGAGCTTGGCCGCCACCAGGTCGACAGTCCGCTCGGCCATCAGGCGATAGGTGGTGTATTTGCCGCCGACAATCGAAACCAAGCCCTCGATCCCGTCGCGGCCGGCATGATCAAGCACCTTGAAATCGCGGCTCAGCTCGCGGTCGTCGGCGACAGCGTGCTCGCGGTAGAGCGGGCGCACGCCGGCCCAGGCCCGCAGCATACGGGCGCGGCCCAGGCCCGGCAGCATGCGCTCGCCCTCCTCCAGCACCTCGCGGACCTCGGCGGCGCCGATCGTGCGCTCGTCGGGGTCGGGCACGCTGACATCGGTCGTTCCGGCTACGCAGACCGTGCGGATCGGCACCAGAATATCGCCATCGCCGGGCGGCTTGCAGCGATTGACAACCGTGTTGACCAGCCGATGGTTGAAGGCGATCATCACGCCCTTGCCGGCCACGATATCGATCGGGGCGCCGGCCAGCGCGCCGATCTGCCCGGCCCAGGCCCCGGCGGCGTTGACCACGCAGGCGCACTCGACGATTGTCTGCTCGCCGGTGCGCGCATCTTCCAGCGTCGCGCCGCGCACCCGCCCGCCCGCCAGGTGCAGCGCCGCCACTTTTTGATACACCAGCGTCAGGCCGCCGTACTCGCGGGCCGAGCGGCTGTTGGCCTCGACCGTCAGGAACGAGTCGGCGGCGGCGTCCTGGACCTCGAAGGCGTGGGAGATGTGGGGATGCAGGGCGGGCTCGCGCTTGCGCACCTCGCGCAGGGCGACCTGGCGGGCCGGCACGCCGGCGGCGTAGCAGATCGCCACGAACTCCTCGGCGTAGCGCTTGGGATCCCAGGGCGTGGAGACAAACAGGCCGCCGGTGTCCTCGATGCAGTGCGGGATGATCCGGCGCAGCACCGCGTTCTCAAGGGCGCAGTCGCGGGCCGCCTCGGCGTCGCGCTCGACGTAGCGCGCCCCGGAGTGCAGCAGCCCGTGGTAGCGGCCGGTCGTGCCGTCGGCCAAGTCGCGGCGCTCGGCCAGCACCGCCCGGATGCCGCGCATCGCCAGATCGCGCAGCACGCCGGTGCCGGTCGCGCCGCCGCCGATCACCAGCACATCGGTGGAGATCCGCGCCGCCATCGCCTACCAGCGCCCGATTTGCGGCTGGCCCTCGGGGAACATCGAGCCGACCGAGATGCCGGTGTGGATGCGCTGGATCACCTCGCCCAGCAGCGGCGCGACCGACTTGACCTTGAGCGCCGGCCAGCGGTCCTGCGGGCGGATCGCCAAGGTGTCGGTCGTCACCAGGGCCTCGATCGGGCTGTTGCGCAGGCGGTCGGCGGCGCCGTCGCCCAGCAGGGCGTGGATGGCGCAGGCCCGCACGCTGCGGGCGCCCTGGGCGCGCAGCAGCTCGGCGACCCTGGTCATCGTGTGGCCGGTGGCGACCTCGTCGTCGACGATCACGCAGTCGAAGCCCTCGACCTCGCCCAGGATCGCCAGGCGCGCCACCGACGAGTCGGCGTTGCGCCGCTTCTCGACAATCGCCAGCGGCCAGCCCATCGTCTCGGCGAAGTTGCGGGCGCGCTTGGCGAAGCCCAGGCCGGGCGACACCACCAGGCCGCGCTCCAGGCCCCAGGAGCGGACCTCGCCGACCAGCAGGTGGAACGCGCTCATCTCATCGACCGGGATGCTGAAAAAGCCCTGGATCTGGCCGGCGTGCAGGTCCAGCGTCAGGACCCGCTCGGCGCCGGCGGCGACAATCAGATCAGCCAGCAGGCGGGCCGTGATCGGCACCCGCGGCTGGTCTTTCTTGTCGGTGCGGCTGTAGGCGAAATAGGGCAGGACGGCGGTCACGCGGCCGGCGGAGGAGCGCTTGAGCGTGTCGAGCATGATCAGCAGCTCCATGATGTTGTGGCTGAGCGGCGAGCCCAGCGACTGGACCACGAAGACATCCTGTTCGCGCACGCTTTCCTGGATTTTGACGAAAATATTCTCGTTGGGGAAGATGTCGATGTGGACATCGCCCTGGCGCAGGCCGAGGTAGGTGCTGATCGCGTTGGTAAGCGCCGGGTTGCCGGTGCCGCTGAAAATCCGCATTTCATCAAATCGACTCATGGCTGTTCCTTCCTCTAGGCGGCGATGTGACACTCCCCAGCCGCTAAAGCGGCGAGGCTTCTTGGGAAAACCCGCCCATTGGCGCGCTTGACTCCCACCGGACGTGTCCCGCCCGGTTTTTGATATTAATCGCCGCGTTGTGATCCCGATCCAATGAGAGGCCGCACCGCGGACAATCTACCCAGCGCATCGCCAGATCGAAGCCGGGAAACTCAGTACCGCAGCATGAGCATGCTTTCGATGTGTAGGCAGGGTTGATCAGGCACACCACACGGCCAGCTTCTGCCGCTTTGCTCGTGAGGCGTTGGACCAGATACCCCCAACCGGCATCTAAGATGCTTTTGGCAAGGTGGCGGTTCTTCACCATGGTGGTGATCCGCAAGTTCTCCAGGGCGATCCCATCGTTTTCCGCGATTAATTTGTGAGCAACTTTGTTCAAGAAGTCCTTGCGCTGATTCGCCACATGCTCATGGTGTCGCTGCAACGTTAGCACGGCTTTGCGGCGGTTCTTCCCGCCCTTCTTCTTTCGCGCTACCCGGCGCTGCAACACCCGCAAGCGCCGTTGACCCTGGCGATACCAGCGCGGATTCTCGATTGTATCACCATCGCTGGTGGTAAGCAGGCTCTTGATCCCAACGTCTACCCCAACCGCCCGGCCAGTGGCGGGAAACGTCTGCAGCTCCACTTCGCAGGCAAAACAGGCATACCACTTGTCGGCCTTGCGGGTGATGCGAACGGTTTTGATCGTGCCGTCCAGCGGGCGATGCCAGCGCACCCGCACCCGGCCAATGCCGGACAGTTTCAAGCGCCGCCCATCGATCTTGAACCCGTTCCCGTACTCTTTAAAGCCGAAGCTGTGGAAGCGATTGCGCCCCTTGAAACGCGGATAGCCCGGCGTATCACCTGCCTTCACCCGGCGGAAAAAGCTCTGGAATGCTTTATCCAGATCAGCTACAGTGACTTGCAGCACATGGCTATGGATCGGCGCGGCGAACGGATTGGACGCCTTGATGACCTTCACGTTTGCAAGCTGATCATACTTCCCAATCGTGACGCCACGCTCCGCGTAGGTGGTTTTGCGCTCCTCAAGGCAGGCGTTGTACCAGCGGCGGCACGTCTCCAGCATCGCCGCCAGGGTCCGTTGTTGGGTCCGGGTTGGGTAAAGGCGATACTGTAACGTTTTCAGCATAAGCCAAAATCCTCAACGCCAGCCGGATCGCATCGCTATCCGTTGCCACGCCATAGCGCTGTTTGATATGGGTGATAGCCGTGCGATCCGCAGCTTCAAGCCATATAGTTGTCCGTTTCATGAGCAGAAGTATAGCATAATGCCATATGGTGTACAAATGATGTGATTGCGGAGGGCAGCCGTCCCGCCGGTCCACCCGGCTTTATGTTGATGTATCGTGAATGCCCGTGGCTACAGCCAGGCACATGCGCCTAACCGCAGCCCGACGAGGGACGCGGTTTGCGGCACATTATTTTTTGTCAGGAGTGGAGCTGATCGTTCCGGAGCTTTTCCAGCAGCAGATTGAGCTGCGAGATCTCGTTGCCAGGCTCGTCCTTGCGGGCGTCGATCTCGGCCCGGGCGCGGCCGAAGGCCTCGGCGACCGACGCGCCCCAGGAGGTTTCGCCCTGCTCCAGGGCCAGCGCCTCGTCGAGGGCGGCCAGGGCATCTTTTTGATGGAGCATCGTCAGGGCCATGGCGGCCTCGTAGCGCACATCAGGCTTTTCGTGGCGCAGGGCGGTGACCAGGGCGTGGAACGAGCGCGGGTCGCCGATCTTGCCCAGCGAGCGGGCGGCGCGGGCCGCGATCTCGGCGTCCGGGTCGGAGAGGGCCAAGAACAGGTGGTTGAGCGCGCGGCCCTCGCCGATCACGCCCAGGATGCGCACCGCCTCGATCCGGACCTGGCGGTTGGGATCCTCGACCATGCGCAGCAGCTCAGGGACCGCCGGCCCGCCGATCACGCCCAGGGTCCAGGCCACCCGCAGGCGCACGGCCCGGTCGGGGTGGCGCAGCAGCGGCGTCAGATGGGCGACGGCGGGCGCGCCCAGGACGCCGAGGGCGAAGGCGGCCTGCGAGCGCACGAATTCGTCCTGATCGTGCAAATCAGCGACCAGCTCAGCGATGGCTTCCGGTGTTCGTTCCATGGTAGGCCTCCTGAAGAACAACCTCGCGCACTCCGCGGAGCGGGAGGGGCAGGCCGGGACACTCGCGGGCGGCGCCCAGCACCACCTGCGACGGGCGCCGCAGCCCGCTGGCGGCGGCCTGGCCGGCGGGCAGGCGGCTGGGATCGTCGCCGGCCCAGCGCAG
>DASWWB010000199.1:0-2717 GCA_036406115.1 Herpetosiphonaceae bacterium | reverse complement strand
GGCCCGGCGCTGGCAGCATGCGCCGGCAGGTGCCGCGCCGGACGCGATCGCGCGGCTCCTCGACGAGAGCGGGCTGCCCCTGCCGCCGGCGTACCTGGTGACGCTGCGCTGGAGCGACGGCCCGACGGGCGAGCTGCCCTCCCTGCCCTACCGCTTCCAGCTCTGGCCGGCGGCGCAGGTCATGGAGCAGAATGCCGGCTACGAGCTGGCCCGCTGGGTGCCGGGCTTCTTCGGCATCGGCAGCAGCGGCGGGGGCGAGCTCATCGCGTTCGACACCCGGCAGGCGCCGCCGTGGCCGGTCTGCGCGATTCCCTGGATTCCGCTTGATGAGCAGGATATGCTGGTCATCGCCCCCGATTTCATGGCCTTTCTCGCGTTGACCGGCCAAGCAGGAGTCGATGGGTAGCGGCGCGGAAGGAGGCTCGATGAAGCGGCCATGGCTTTGGGCAACGCTCATTCTCGCGGCGCCGGCCTTCCCGGCGGCTGCTGACAGCCAGATCGGCTCGGCGGAAACCCAGTTTATGATCGAGCTGAATCCCCGCACTGGCGAGCAGCGCCGGGTTCCCGTCCGGCGCCTGCCGCCGGGCGCGCCGCTCGTCTCGCCCGGCCTGCCCGGCAGCGATGATCCGCTTCCCCTCCGCTACGAGTCCGTCACGCCGCTTCCGCCGGGCATGGTCTTCGCGCCCAACGAGTTCGAGGTGATCGCGCCGTAGCTCACGGCGGCCCCGGCTCGCCCCCGAGGGCGGCGCGGTCTCGTCCTTTTGGGCGAGGCCGGGCTGCCATCCCGGCGGCGTGGGCTTCGTCCCGCCGAGCGTTCGCCGCGCGGGGCGGGCCTGGTATGCTGCTCGCAGATCAGCCGGCGCGCTCCCAACGCCGGCCTAGCACGAGGAGCGACACCGATGACCGATCAGCGATCGCCGCTGGCCCGCCGCGCGACCAGGCGCGGCCTGCTCAAGACCACCGCCGCGCTCGGCGCGCTCGGCGCGCTCAGCCAGCTGCTCGCGGCCTGCGGCGGCTCGGATTCAGCCGCCAGCACCGCAGCGCCGACCAGCCCATCCGGCGCCGCGACCCCGTCCGGCGCCGCCGGCTTGAGCGACGAGCAGGTGCGGGCCATTCTCGCCAAGCGGATCGACGAGGAGAAGCGCGGCGTCGGCATCGTGGTCGGCAGGATCGGGCCTGACGGGCGCAGCGTCGTGAGCCATGGCCTGACCCGCGCCGGCGGCCCGCCGGTCGGCGCCGACACCCTGTTCGAGATCGGCTCCGTCACCAAAACCTTCACCGGCGCGGCGCTGGCCGCGATGATCGCCAAGGGCGAGGTGGCGGCTGACGATCCAATCGCCACCCTGCTGCCCAAGGGGACGCGCGTCCCCGAGCGCAACGGCGCCAAGATCGCCCTGCGCCACCTCGTCTCCCACATCTCGGGCCTGCCGCGCCTGCCCGACGGCTTCACCCCGCCGGACATCACCAATCCCTACGCCGACTACAGCGTCGATGATCTCTACGCCTTCCTGGCGCGCTACGAACTGCCGCGCGACATCGGCGCCGAGTACGAGTACTCCAACCTGGGGATGGGGCTGCTCGGCCATGGCCTGGCGCTGCGGGCCGGCACCGACTACGAGCGGCTGATCAAGGAGCGGATCGCCGGGCCGCTCGGGATGAAGGACACGATGATCACGCTGGATCCCGCCAAGCCGATCGCCACCGGCCACGACGAGGGGGGCGACGCCGCGCCGTACTGGGACATCCCCTCGCTCGCCGGCGCCGGGGCGCTCCGCTCCACCGCCAACGATCTGGTCGCGTTCCTGGCGGCCAATCTGGGCCTCGCCCAAAGCGATCTGATGCCGGCGCTCCAATCCACCCACGCGCCGCAGCACACCATCAGCCCCGAGCTCAAGATTGGCATGGCCTGGCACATCACCCCGCGGCCGGAGGGCGACCTTGTCTGGCACAACGGCGGCACCGGCGGCTTCGTCTCGTTTATCGGCTTCGACGCCAAGCGCCGCACCGGCGTGGTCGTCCTGTCCAACCGCGCCATCTCGGTCGATGATATCGGGTTCCATCTGCTGGATCCGAGCCGGCCGCTGGACGCGCCCCCCAAGCCGCACGTCCGCGCCGAGGTCGATCCGCAGATCCTGGCGCGCTATGTCGGCGAGTACGAGCTGGCGCCCGATTTCATCCTCACCGTCAAGGCCCAGCAGGGCGCGCTGATCGTCCAGGCGACGGGCCAGGGGCCGCTTCTGGCCTACCCCGAGTCCGAGACGAGCTTTTTCCTGAGCGATGTCGACGCCCAGCTGACCTTCGATGTCGACGGCGCCGGCAAAGCGACAGCCGTCACCCTCCATCAGGGCGGCCAGAATATGCCAGGCAAAAAGATTAAGTAGCCGCTGGCTCGGGCAGGATCCATTCGCCGGCGGCGGCATCACGCCTCATCGGTCTTTTCAATCGCAGGGAGACAGGAGGAAGCCATGGTTTCATCGCAGGCTCAGGCGCGCCCCGCGCTCCTGGTGGAGGGTTTTCCGGGCCGCTGGATCGGCGGCGCGTGCCTGGTGCTGGGGCCGCTGCTGCTGCTGGCGGGTGCCGCGCTGCGCATCCCGTTCCACTTTTTCTTCCCCCAGCAGCTGGCGGCGTTCGCGGAGCATCCGGATCGGATCACGGCGGCCTACAGCCTGTGGGCGCTGGGCCACGCCACGCTGGCCTTCGCGGTGCTGGCGCTGGCC
>DASWWB010000198.1:0-3229 GCA_036406115.1 Herpetosiphonaceae bacterium | reverse complement strand
CGCGGCGGCGGACGCCAGCCCCGGCGCCGAGGCGGCGGCCCTGGTTCGACAGCGCTACGCCTTCCAGCTGCGGCGCGCAGAAGCGGCGGCCGCCAACGACGATCCTGCGCCGGCGAGCGGCCGCGGCGCCACCGGGCGGGCGCGCTCGCATGGATTGACGCCCCCGCATGGCGACGCCGATGTCGTGACCAGCGCGCTGACCGCCCAGCGCCAGCGCCTGGTCGCCCTCCGCGCCGACGGGACGATCGGCGACGCCGCATTCCAGCGCGTCGAGGAGGAGCTTGACTGGGCCGAGCTCGACTGGGCCCAGCTGCTGCGGCATGGCGCGTAGCCCGGCCAGGGGCGCCACAAGGCGCCGGGGCTGGGATTCGCGGAGATATTACCCTTCGCCACCGGCAGCGCCCGGCCGGTCGGGCAGGGCGTAGGCCCAGCGCCACACCGGGCCGGCATCCGGGTCGATGGCGTCCCCCGCCCGCTGCATGCCGATGGCGGTCAGAATCCGGGTCGAGGCGTTGGGTTCCGGGAGGGTGTGGGCGATCAGCGTGCGGACTCGCGGGTCCGCCTGGGCGAGGTCGCGCAGGGCGGCGGCCATGGCGGTGCCGTAGCCTCGCCCTTCGTAGGGCGGTAAGGTGAAGTAGGCGATTTCCACCTGCCCATCGGCATCGGGGGCCGCGACGAAGGCGCAGGTGCCGACCACCGTGTTCAGCTTCGTCTCCACTGCGAAGTAGCCGCCCCACTCCGGGGCCCGGGGAACAGCCTGGTGCAGCGCCCGGGTCTGGCGGAGCACCTCGGCCATGTGGTCGTAGACGTCCGCGCAGGAGCACTGGTAGCGCGCTTCAAACGCCGCCTGGTCGGGAAAAACGCTGATTAGCTCGTCATCCATCATCAATAAGTGGATAGGCATGAAAAATCCTCACAGCTCTGGCGATTCCGGCACAGGATCGCATACGTGCGCCGCCGCCAGATCACGCCGCCGGCCGGCGCATGCTCCACCATGATACCGATTCGCCGGGCGCCGCCCAGGCTGCGTGCGTTCGCCAGCAGCCGTTTGATTCGCACTAGGCAGCGGCAAGCCCATATCGTATCCTGAGCGCGTGCGTGTTGTGAAGGAGATCGTCATGCTGCCTATCGCCCGTCGCCCGCTGAGGCGCGCCCTGTCGGTCCTGATTATCCTCATCGTAACTGTCGGGCTGGCGAGCAGCCCATCTCTTCATATCCGCGTGGCCCGAGCGGCGCCACCGCCGGCGACCCTGGCAGAGCGGGACTGGGCGGCAATCCGCGCCCTGCTGCCGGTCCAGCAGCAAGCCTATCTCAAAGCCGCCCAGGTCTCGCCGGTTGACAACTTTGGCTACAGCGTAGCCATCTCGCGCGATACCGTCGTGGTCGGCGTCCCGCTGGAGGATGGGAGCACGGCCGGTGTGCAAAACACGGCCACCCCGACCGTCGACGAAGGGGCGGCGAACGCCGGCGCGGCCTACGTCTTTGTCCGCTCGGGGACAACCTGGGTCCTGCAAGCCTACCTCAAAGCCTCGCAGGTCTCGCCCAATGACTACTTCGGCGCCAGCGTGGCGGCGTGGGGCGACACCATCGTCGTGGGGGCCTTTTTGGAGGATAGCGGCACGGCGGGGGTGCAGAACACGGCCACCCCGACCGTCGATGAAACCGTCATCCAATCCGGGGCGGCCTATGTTTTTGTGCGGATCGGGGCGACGTGGCACCAGCAGGCCTATCTCAAAGCCTCGCAAGTCTCAGTCGGCGACAACTTTGGCACCAGCGTGGCGATCGCCGGCGACACGATCGTCGTCGGCGCCCCCTACGAGGACGGCAGCGCGCCAGGCGTGCAAAACACGGCCACCCCGGTTGTGAACGAAGCCGGGACCGACGCCGGCGCGGCCTATGTCTTTGTCCGCCGCCTTGAGAGCTGGAGCCAGCAGGCCTATGTGAAAGCCTCCCAGGTGTCGGTGAGCGATCGGTACGGCATCAGCGCGGCGGCGTGGGGCGACATCATTGTCGTCGGGGCTGACTATGAGGACAGCGGCACCAGCGGCGTCCAGAACACCGCCACGCCCACGGTTGATGAAACCGCGCAAACCGCGGGGGCGGCCTTCGTCTACGCCCGCAGCGGGGAGGCGTGGAGTCAGCAGGCCTACCTCAAAGCCTCCCAGGTCTCGCCGGGCGATCGGTTCGGGGGCAGCGTGGCGGCGTGGGGCGAGACGGTCGTCGTCGGCGCCCTCCAGGAGGACGGCAGCGCGGCGGGAGTCCAGAACAGCGCCACGCCAACCGTCGACGAAAGCGCCACCGATGCGGGGGCGGCCTTTGTCTACGCCCGCAGCGGGGCGGCGTGGAGTCAGCAGGCGTACCTCAAAGCCTCCCAGGTCTCGCCGGGCGATCGGTTCGGGGGCAGCGTGGCGGCGTGGGGAGACATGCTTGTCGTCGGCGCCTACGGGGAGGACAGCAGCACGGCGGGAGCGCAGAACACGGCCACGCCGACGGTTGATGAAACCGCCACTGATGCGGGAGCGGCCTTCGCGTATGGCCGGAGCGGCACAGCCTGGAGCCAGCAGGCCTACCTGAAAGCCTCCCAGGTCTCGGCCAGCGACTATCTCGGCTGGAGCGTGGCGGCGTGGGGCGACACGTTTGTCGTCGGGGCCTTTTTGGAGGATAGCGGCACGGCAGGCGTGCAAAACACGGCCGATCCGACGGTTGATGAAACCGCCTCCAGCGCCGGCGCGGCCATGGTCTACGCCGGCGGCGGCGCCCCGCCGGCCAGCGCGCGCACCTATCTGCCTATGCTGTTCGAGTTCCAGCCCAAGCCGCTCGCCACGCTGAACCCAACACCGATCCCACAGCAGCCGGTAACCACGCCCGGCGCGCCCTTCTACACGGCGACGGTCACGCTGCCGAATCCGCTGCCCGCTGGCGGCGCGTTCTACCTCTCGGGCAGCCCGGCCGCGCTGACGCCGGGGCTGGTGGATGACGGGCTGATTATGACGGCGGGCGGGCAAGAAATCTTCCGCCACGACTACGGCGCGACAACCAGGCCGACGCCAGCCCTGGTCCCGGTGCCGCGCGCGGCCCTGGCGCCCTGGGCAGGGCAGGCGGTGACCGTCCGGTTCGTGGATTTCCACGGCAGCGTGACCCAGGCCAGCGCGCTCTATCTGGTGTGGCAGCCCTAGCGCGATTGGCTGGCGGCAGGCGGCGAAGCTGCGCGGCGGAGCGCAGAGCCTCG
>DASWWB010000197.1:0-1894 GCA_036406115.1 Herpetosiphonaceae bacterium | reverse complement strand
GGCGACGCCGATCAGCGCCATGCCGATGACCGCCCATTCGTAGAAATGCAGTTCCGGGAACGCCGGCCATTCCGGCAGCCCGCCCAGCAGCCACAGCGGCAGCAGCGTCACCGCCGCAAAGGCGACGAACACCACCAGCAGATAAAGCTCCAGCCGCCCGTGATGCAGGAAGCGCGTAACAACCGCGCTCAGCCGGATCAACCCGAACATCAGCCCGTCGAAGCCGCGATCGAAACTCCAGCCGTCCAGCCGGCGCAGCTGCGTTCGGATGGCGTCGAGCTTCCAGTAGGCCAGCGCCCCCAGCCCCCAGGTGACCAGCGACAGCAGGAACACCGGGCTGAGCACGTCGAAGCCGAGTTTGAGGTGGCTCTCGATCCGCTCGCCGGCAATCGCCGAAGCGGCGGACGCAATCAGGCTCGGCCCGAACCAGTCCGGCACGAAGCCGGCCAGCAGCGCCACGAGGCCGAAGACGATCGGCCCGGCGATCATCGCCAGCGGCGCCTCGTGGGGGTCCTTGGGCGTTGTCCGCAGCGCGCCGAGAAAGGGCCTGATCATCACCGCCAGCGCCACGGCGCAGAGCAGTGCATTGCCGATCACCAGCGCCGCCAGCGTCACCGCCTCCCAGCCCCCGCCGGGGAGCGCCGCATACATTTCTTCCTTGGCGAAGAACCCAAGCAGCGGCGGCAGCCCGATCATCGACACGGCGGCCAGGATGGCGGCGATGAAGGTCACCGTCATCGGGTCGCGCAACCCGCCCAAGAGCGTCAGATCGCGCGTGCCGGTGCCGTGGTCGATCGCCCCGGCGACGAGGAACAGCCCGGCCTTGTAGAGCGCATGCGCCACGAAATAGAGCATGGCCGCCGTCACCGCGAGCTCCGTCCCCACGCCCAGCAGCAGCACCAGCAGCCCGAGCGAGGCTACCGTCGTCTGCGCCAGCATCTGTTTCAGATCAGTCTGTTTCAGTGCCGAGACCGCCCCCCAGAGCAGTGTCACCCCACCGACCGTCACCAGCAGCCCGGTCCATGCCGCCGTACCGCCCAGCACAGGCGAGAACCGCGCCAGGAGGTACACACCGGCCTGCACCATGGTCGCCGAATGCAGATACGCCGAAACCGGCGTCGGCGCTTCCATGGCGTTGGGCAGCCAGAACTGGAACGGGAACTGCGCGCTCTTGGTGAAGGCCGCCGCCAGTACCAGCGCCAGTAGCACCGGATAGGCCGCATGGCCCGTCAGGTGCCCCAGTTCGCTGATCTCCCAGCTACCGCCGATGCGTTCGAAGAGGATGGCGGCCGCCAGCAGCGCCAGCCCGCCGGCTCCGGTCACCACCAGCGCCTGCACCGCCGCCCGCCGCGCCGCCATGCGCGAGCCGTCAAAGCCGATGAGCAGGAAGGAGGTGACCGAGGTCAGCTCCCAGAACACATAGAGCGCCACCATATTGTCGCTCAGCACCAGGCCCTGCATCGCGCCCATGAACATCAGCATGAAGCTGAGGAACCGGCCCCTATGGGCATGGCCGGCAAGGTATTTCCCCGCATAGACCAGGATGAACGCGCCGATCCCGGCAATCGCCAGCGCGAAGACGAGGCTCAACCCGTCGAGCCGGAAGCCGAGCCGTAGCCCATGCGCCCCACCCCAATCCAGCCCGCCATGGATCGCCCCATGCGCAACGGTCGGCATCGCCTGCCAGAGAAAGACAAAACTCGCCGCCGGCACCAATGCCGCCACCCAGGCCGCCGCTTCCCCGGCGGCCCGATGCACGAGCGGCATCAGCGCCGCCGCCAAAAACGGCGCCAGCGCGACCAGGCTCAGAGCAATGTCCATCGTCTCAGGCAGGTCGATCCCCCACGGATTCGTCTGGTTGCACCTTACCCACCCAGCCTCGCCTCACAAGGAA